>NZ_JBJDRK010000023.1:0-62608 GCF_044987405.1 Microbacterium sp. ZW T2_14
GGGCGCGTCGGTCATGACGGGGGCAACGGGCGTCTGCTCCAGCTGCCACGGCGCGGGCTCGCGGATCCGCGCGCGCTGCTCCTCCGGCGTGGCGTACTCGCCGAACTGCGGGCGCGGCGGCGACGGTTCAGAGTGCTGCGGCTCGGGCGCCGAGGACCCGTGTCCGGGCGCCTCGGGCGACGCGGCGCCGCCCGGCTGCGGGGGTGACGAGGGGTCGCTCATGGTCGGCTCCGGCCGCCGAGGGCGCGGTCGTCGCGCTTGCCCGCGGCATCCGTCCGAAGCTCCTTGGGAAGGGAGAACTGCAGGTCCTCCTCCGCGGTGCGCACCTCTTCGACGTCGCGGTAGCCCGCGGCGGCGAGGTCGTCGAGCACCTGCTGCACGAGCACCTCCGGCACCGAAGCGCCGCTGGTGACCCCGACGGTCTCCACGCCGTCGAGCCACGCCTGCTCGACCTCGTCGGCGTAGTCGACGCGGTACGCGGCCTTCGCGCCGTACTCGAGCGCGACCTCCACGAGGCGGACGCTGTTGGACGAGTTCGCCGACCCCACGACGATCACGAGATCGGCGTCCTTCGCGACCTTCTTGATCGCCACCTGGCGGTTCTGCGTCGCGTAGCAGATGTCGTCCGACGGCGGATCCTGCAGCTCGGGGAACCGCGCACGCAGACGCCGCACGGTCTCCATGGTCTCGTCGACCGACAGCGTCGTCTGCGAGAGCCACACGACCTTGGACGGGTCGCGCACCTCGATGGTGTCGGCCTCGTCGGGCGAGTTCACGATGGTGACGTGGTCGGGAGCCTCGCCGGCCGTCCCCTCGACCTCTTCGTGGCCGACGTGGCCGATGAGGAGGATCTCGTAGTCGTCGCGCGCGAAGCGCACGGCCTCGCGATGCACCTTCGTGACGAGGGGGCAGGTCGCGTCGATGGCCCGGAGGCCGCGATCGGCCGCCGCGTCGACGACCGCGGGCGACACCCCGTGCGCGCTGAAGACGACGTGGGCACCGGGCGGGACCTCGTCGACCTCCTCGACGAAGACCGCGCCGGCGGCCTCGAGCTCGGTGACGACGTGGATGTTGTGCACGATCTGCTTGCGTACGTACACGGGAGCGCCGAAGCGCTCCAGCGCCTTCTCGACGGCGATGACGGCGCGGTCCACGCCGGCGCAATAGCCGCGGGGCGATGCCAGGAGCACGCGCTTGTGTCCGGACCCGGCGATATCCTGAAGGGGTTCGCGCCGCCGTGGGATGCGCGGGACGGGCATGCTCACAAGGGCCGGACTCGTTCGGGTCTGCCCCACGGTGCTGATGCTCACCCCTCGAGTCTACGGGCGGGCTCCTGAGCGAGGCCTCCGTGGGACAGCCCGCGACCCCTGCACGTGCGCCGCCGGAACGCCGGGCGCCCGAGCACGAAAGGACCGCATGACGACCTTCCAGCCCGCCACCGTTCCCGGCGAGCCGCCGCCCGCGGACTCCGTGCCGCCGCGGGACTCCAGCTCGCAGGCGCCGACATCGGTGGCGCGCCTCAACGACACGATCCGCGGATTCGTCCAGACGTGGGGCTCGGTCTGGGTCGAGGGCGAGATCACGGGGTGGAACCAGCGCGGCGGCAATGTCTTCGGACGCCTGAAAGACCTCGTCACCGATGCGACGATCTCATTCCGCATCTGGTCGTCGACCCGGGATCGACTCCCCGCCGACCTGAAGGTGGGCGACCACGTGATCGCCTGTGTGAAGGCGGACTACTTCGTCAAGAACGGCGACTTCGGCTTCGGCGTCTCGGCCATGCGCCATGTCGGCCTCGGCGATCAGCTCGAACGCCTGGAGCGGCTGCGGGTGCAGCTGCGGTCGGAGGGGCTGTTCGACCCGGCACGCAAGAAGGCGCTGCCCTTCCTCCCCCATCTCATCGGTCTGATCACCGGCGAGAACTCGGATGCCGAGAAGGACGTCCACCGCAACGCGGAGCTGCGCTGGCCCCAGGTGCGCTTCCAGACGAAGTACGCCGCCGTCCAGGGCGACCGCTGCGTCCCCGAGACGATCGCGGCGCTGAAGGCGCTGGATGCCGCCCCCGACGTCGACGTCATCGTCATCGCGCGCGGCGGCGGCGACCCCCAGACGCTCCTCGGATTCAGCGACGAGCGCCTGCTGCGGGCGGTGGCCGCGGCATCCACTCCCGTCGTCAGCGCGATCGGCCACGAGAACGACCACCCGCTGCTCGACGACGTCGCCGACCTCCGGGCCTCGACGCCGACGGATGCCGCCAAACGCATCGTGCCGGATGTCGCGGAGCAGCGTGCGATCGTCGGGCAGCTGCGCTCCCGCATGAACATGCGGCTCTCGCAGCGGATCTCCCACGACATCGCGCAGCTCGAGCAGCTCAGGTCGCGACCGGTGCTGCGCGCGCCCGAGACCCTCCTCACCACGCGGGCGCACGAGGTCGAGGTGCTCGCCGCACGGGGGCGCGATCGGGTGGACCGCTCGCTCCAGCTGCACGACCGCCGCACCGCGGAGCTGCGCGCCACGCTGCGGGCGCTGTCGCCCGCGTCGACCCTCGCCCGCGGCTACGCCATCGCGCATCTGACCGACGGCGTCATCGTGCGGGACGCCGCGCAGGCCCCGGCATCCACCGCCGTCGTCGTCACCGTGGGTCGCGGATCGTTCGCGGCGCACTCGGACGGGGAGATCGCCGAACAGCGGTCGGCCGGGACGCAGCCCGCCGTCGAGGACGTGACGGAGCGCGACCCGGCAGGGCACGGCGCGCGCCCGGCCGCGAACTAAGATGGAGGCCATGACTGAGAAGAGCGGCGCCCCCGAGGACGTCGCGACCCTCTCTTTCGAGCAGGCACGCGATGAACTGGTCCGTGTCGTCGCCGAGCTGGAACAGGGCGCTCCGACTCTCGAGCACTCCCTGGCCCTGTGGGAGCGCGGCGAGGCCCTCGCCGCTCGCTGCGAGGAGTGGCTGCTGGGCGCCAAGCGCCGGCTCGAGGCCGCCCGCGCGACGGTGGAGCGCACCGACGGCGGGGAAGCCCGATGACGCGCGGGCCACGCATCGTCGCCGAGCTCGGCCGCCCGGAGACCCCGGAGGAGACGGCCGACCGCAAGGCGGAGTCGTCGCGGGTCTACCGCTCGAGTCAGAACGTGCGGAACCTCATCGCGGCGCTGCTCGCCACCCTCGCGGTGGTCGTGGTCGTGATCGTCGCCGTTCCGCGCGGCACTCCCCCCGCACGAGAGCCGATCGACGTCGCCGCGGTCGCGGCTGACATCTCGGCGTCGGAGGACCGCACCGTCATCACGCCCGAGCTGTCCGACGGGTGGGTCGTGAACAGCGCCCGCATCGAGGGCAACGGCCCGGTGCGCGCCTTCACGGTCGTCTACGCCCCCGCCGGAGAGGACGAGCGCGGGTTCCTTCGCGTGGCGCAGGGCTTCGACGCCGACGAGTCGTGGGCGGCGCGCGTGCTCTCGGGCTCCGCCCCGCAGGACACCCTGACCGTCGACGGCATCACGTGGGACCGTTACGAGCTCGACCCCCAGCGCACCGGGAACATCTCGGTCGCGCTCGCCACCGACGCCGGCACCGACGCCGTGCTCATCTACGGCGCAGCCGGCGAGAAGGCTCTGGAGGAGACCGCGCGCTCCGTCGCCGATCAGATCACCGCATTGCGCGAGGAGGCCGAGTGACCGACCAGCCCACGCCCGTGAAGGCCTGGCAGGAGATGCAGCGCGGCAACGCGCGCTTCGTCGCCGGGGAGCCGCGACACCCCCGTCAGGACGTCGACACCCGTCATGACCTCGCAGACGGGCAGCGCCCCCGCGCCGCCCTGTTCGGCTGCGCAGATTCGCGCCTGGCCGCGGAGATCATCTTCGACAAGGGCCTCGGCGACCTGTTCGTCGTGCGCAACGCGGGCCAGGTCATCTCCGACTCGGTGGTCGGCAGCCTCGAATACGCCGTCGCCGTACTGGAGGTGCCGCTCATCGTGGTGCTCGGCCACGACGCGTGCGGCGCCGTGCGGGCCGCGATCGACATCACCGATCCCGAGGCCGACCCGCTCCCGCCGCACATCTGGCGCCTGATCTCCCCCATCGTTCCGGCCGTGCGCCGGGTGCAGCGCGCCTCTGCCGTGGACGGCGTCTACCCCGCCGAGATCGACGCCGACGAGGTCGGCCGCGAGCATCTGCGCGACACGGTGGGCGAGCTGCTGCACGCCTCCGAGCTCATCAGCACCGCCGTCGCCGAGGGTCGCCTCGCGATCGTCGGCGCGAACTACCGCCTCGCCGAGGGCACGGCGGTCCCCGACGTGATGGTCGGGATCCCCGACCAGGCCTGAACCGGCTTCCCCCACCCCGTACCGACACGTGAGGAACAACGACGTGACCGACACCGAGTACCGCATCGAGCACGACACCATGGGCGAGGTGCGAGTGCCCAAGAACGCGCTCTACGCCGCCCAGACGCAGCGCGCCGTCGAGAACTTCCCGATCTCGGGCGACCGGCTCGAGCCCGCACAGATCGTCGCGCTGGCACGCATCAAGAAGGCCGCGGCCCTTGCCAACAAGGAGCTCGGCACGCTCGATGGCGCCATCGCCGACGCCATCGCCGGGGCGGCCGACCGCATCATCGCCGGCGAGTTCGCCGACCAGTTCCCGATCGACGTCTACCAGACCGGCAGCGGCACGTCGTCGAACATGAACATGAACGAGGTGCTGGCCACCCTCGCGACGCAGGCGCTCGGCGCCACCGTGCACCCGAACGACCACGTCAACGCGTCGCAGTCCTCGAACGACGTCTTCCCGACCTCCGTGCACATCGCCGTCACACAGGAGCTGATCGACGACCTGATCCCGGCCCTCGACCACCTCGCGGTCGCGCTGGAGACAAAGGCCGACCTGTGGAAGACCGTCGTCAAGTCGGGCCGCACGCACCTCATGGACGCGACGCCCGTCACCCTCGGCCAGGAGTTCGGCGGGTACGCCCGTCAGATCCGCCTCGGCATCGAGCGCGTGCAGGCGGTGCTCCCCCGCGTGGCCGAGGTGCCTCTCGGCGGCACCGCCGTGGGTACCGGCATCAACACGCCCCTCGGATTCCCGCAGCGCGTCATCGAGATCATCGTCGCCGACACCGAGCTGCCGATCACGGAGGCCAAGGACCACTTCGAGGCCCAGGCCAACCGGGACGCGCTGGTCGAGGCGTCCGGCGCCCTGCGCACCATCGCGGTGTCGCTCACGAAGATCAACAACGACCTGCGCTGGATGGGCTCGGGCCCGAACACGGGCCTCGGCGAGCTGCACATCCCCGACCTGCAGCCCGGGTCGTCGATCATGCCGGGCAAGGTCAACCCGGTGATCCCCGAGGCCACGCTCATGGTGTGCGCCCGGGTGATCGGCAACGACGCGACGGTCGCGTGGGCCGGAGCATCCGGCGCCTTCGAGCTCAACGTCGCCATCCCGATCATGGGCAGTGCCGTGCTCGAGTCCATCGAGCTCCTGGCCAACACCTCGCGTGTGCTCGCCGACAAGACCATCGACGGCCTCGAGGCGAACGTCGAGCGCGCCGCCGCCTACGCCGGGATGTCGCCCTCCATCGTCACGCCGCTCAACAAGCTCATCGGGTACGAGGCGGCCGCCAAGATCGCAAAGCACTCCGTCGCGAAGGGCATCACGGTGCGTGAGGCCGTGATCGACCTCGGCTATGTGGAGCGTGGCGAGCTCACCCTCGAGCAGCTGGACGAGAAGCTGGACCTCCTCTCGATGACGCACCCGGGCTGATCCGCCCGCCCCATGCCGCTCCCTCTGCGTCGGCGGGATAATCGGGACATGGCCCGAACTCCCCGCCCGGTCCCCGCGCGCGTCAGGATCCTTGCTGCGATCCTTGCCGTCGCGTGCGTCGGGCTGGCGATCGTGGGAAGCGTGACGTTCCTCGTCCAGCGCGAGCAGGCGCTGAACGGGGTCGACGAGCGGCTGGCGGCGCAGGTCACGTCACTAGAGGCGGTGTCAGCCGACGCGGCTGCGGGCGCGACAGAGGGTGCGCCTCCGGCGACCGACCAGCTCGACAAGGACGAATTCCGCTCCGTCGACGCGTACCTCAACGCGGTGGTCGCGCGCCTCGTGCCGGGCCAGAACGAGGCCTCGCTGGCGCTGGTCGACGGCGCCCCGCGCTGGGTGCCCGCCACACTGTCCGGTTTCGACATCTCGAAGAACCGGGAGCTCATCGACCGCGTCGTCGCCGAGACCGCGGACGGCAGCACGAGAAGAGGAACCGCGGTGACCGACCAGGGGTCGCTGCGCTACATCGCGATCCCCGTGCACATGGAAGGCGATCCGGAGCAGGGACTGTACGTGCGTGCCGTCGACCTCGGCGAGGAGCTGCGGCCGGTCACGTTCGCGATGACGACCTACGTGATCGCCGCATTGGCCGTCCTGGGCGCGATCGGCATCGTCGGCTGGTTCGTGACCGGGCGGCTGCTGTCGCCGATCCGCCACCTGCGCGAGACGGCGGACGCCATCTCGATCAGCGACCTCTCACTGCGCCTGGAACCGCACGGCAACGACGACATCTCGGATCTCTCCCGCACCGTCAACTCGATGCTCGACCGCCTGGAAGACTCCGTCGACGGGCAGCGCCAGCTCTTGGACGACGTGCGCCACGAGCTGAAGACTCCCATCACCATCGTGCGCGGCCATCTCGAGCTGATGGACCCGAAGGATGCCGCGGACGTGGCGTCCGCGCGTGACATCGGCATCGCCGAGCTCGACCGTCTGACCCGGCTCGTCGAAGACATCGATCTTCTCGCCACGGCGGAGGCCGACTCGAGCACCCTGGCCGCCGTCGACCTCGCTCTGCTGACTGCCCGCGTCGGCGAACTCGTCGCCGTGATCCCCGGGCATTCCTGGACGATCGAGGCCGTCGCCGACGGCGAGACCATCGGCGATCAGGACCGTCTGCTGCAGGCATGGCTCCAGCTCGCCGACAACGCCGCGAAGTACACACCGGCGGGAGCTCCCATCGAGATCGGCAGTGCGCGCGACATCGAGGGCGCTCGGCTCTGGGTGCGCGACCACGGGCCCGGTATCCCGCTGGACGAGCGCACCCGGATCTTCCGCCGCTTCGATCGTGCTCACGTCAAGCGCTCGGTGGGCGGGTCCGGACTGGGCCTTGCCATCGTCGACGCCATCGCCAAGGGCCACGGTGGCCACTGCGAGGTCACCGACACTCCCGGCGGCGGCGCCACATTCACCATCCACCTGCCTCCGACCGGGGCCGAGCTGCCCGTGCCGGTGCGAGCCGGGGATGTCGTACTGCAACGGGAGGCCGCCGGATGACCAGGATCCTGATCGTCGAGGATGAGCCTCGGATCGCCGCTTTCGTCAGCCGCGGGCTCGAGTCTGCAGGCTACGAGACCATCCTGGTCGAGGACGGTCCGGAGGGGCTCGAGGCTGCGCTGCGCGGCGACGCCGACCTGGTGCTGCTGGATGTGGGCCTGCCGACGATGGACGGATTCGAACTGCTGCGCCAGCTCCGCGCCCGAGGTTCGGCCGTGCCGGTCATCATGCTGACGGCGCGTTCCAGCACGCGCGATACCGTGACGGGCCTGGATGCCGGCGCGAACGACTACGTGCCGAAGCCGTTCACGTTCGAAGAGCTTCTGGCACGCGTCCGCTCCCGTCTGCGCGAGAGCGTCCCGCAGCCGGGCGTGTCGATCTCGCACGGCGACGTCGTGCTCGACATCCTGGCGCGGCGCGCGAGCGTCGCGGGACGGGAGATCGATCTGTCCGCTCGCGAGTTCGCCCTCGCCGAGCAGTTCCTCCGCAACCCCGGCCGCGTGCTCAGCCGTGAGCAGCTCCTGAGCCGGGTGTGGGGGCTCGACTTCGATCCCGGTTCGAACGTGGTCGACGTGTATGTGCGCTATCTGCGCGGAAAGCTCGGCCCGGATCACATCGTCACGGTCCGCGGCGCCGGCTACCGCTGGGAGTGAGGCCGGCGCGGCTCCACGTCGGCGGGGGCCCGCCCCGCGCGCACGAAGAAGCCCCCGGTGCTGGGGGACACCGGGGGCTGTGAAAGGCCGGACTGGGGAATCCGACCGTTGTCAGTCGCGCTTGTCTGGGGAAACGCGCGACTGGTCTTTCTTCGCGTCGTGACCGGCGCCGTTGCCGTTCCCGACGTTCGATCCCGCATGCGCGGGACGCCTATCGTTGTGCACCGGCTCGGTGTCGGCCGTGCTCTTCTGGTCTTCGGTCCCGCCGGCGACCAGGCGTCGCTGGGCATCGGAATCGGTGCGCGCGGGCGCCTTGGCGACCTCGCTCGCGCCCTCTGCGCCCGGCGCCTGCGCGGCCATCTCGCGGTCGAGTCGTGACACGAGCGCATCGATCCGCGCTGTCGTCCAGCCGTGTGCGAGCGCCCAGGTGCGGAGCCCGTCCCACGATCCGGCCGCCTTCGCAGCGGCGATGGCCGGCTCGAGGTCGGCAGGGGTGGCGGGACCCCCCGCATCGGGAGCAGGTTGTGGCGTCGGGGGCGCCGCCGGCGTCGCCGGGGTCCGTGACTCCTGGGCGCCGCTTGAGCTCTCGACGACGAGTGGAGCGGGCGCCTCAACGACTTCGGCGTCGGCCGGCGGCAGCGCCTCGGTCGTGACGGTCGGGGTCGCGCTGGGGCTGGCGGAAGGGGACGTGGCCGAGGGAACGACGACTCGATCGGACGCCAGGCTGGTGCCCTGCGAATCCGTCAGGGCCAGGGTGTTGGTCATCGCTACGGCGGTCACGACGGCGATGCTCGCGACAACGGCGGTGACGCCGCCGATCACGAGTCCCGTGCGTGCTTCCACGTCTAGCCTGCCTTCCCCGGTGCGCGGGACGTTTCCCCTCTCTCCATGGTGACAGACCGATCGCGCCGAAGGCGCCACCGGCGATGAGACTCTTCTCATGCTGCCGTAGCGCGGCGGGCCAGGATGCGGCATCCCGGCCCGCCGCCCCGCGCCGCGCCGCGCGCGACGACCCTCAGCGGAGCGTGGGACTCAAGCGAGCTCTCCCGCCTCCAGGAGGTCGGTGACGAGGGCCGCGATCGCGGACCGCTCGGAGCGTACGAGCGTGACGTGTCCGAACAGCGAATGCCCCTTCAAGGTCTCGATCACGGACGCGACACCGTCGTGCCGCCCGACGCGGAGATTGTCGCGCTGGCCCACGTCGTGCGTGAGCACGACGCGGGATCCCTGGCCGATCCGGCTCAGCACGGTGAGGAGGACGTTGCGCTCCAGCGACTGCGCCTCGTCGACGATCACGAACGCGTCGTGCAGCGATCGACCGCGGATGTGCGTCAGCGGCAGCACCTCGAGGAGTCCCCGCTCGATGACTTCGTCGAGCACGTTGCTCGACACGACGGAGCCGAGGGTGTCGAACACCGCCTGACCCCACGGGTTCATCTTCTCCTGCTGGTCACCGGGGAGGTATCCGAGCTCCTGTCCGCCGACGGCGAAGAGCGGGCGGAACACGATGATCTTCCGCTGCTGCTGCCGTTCCAGCACGGCTTCCAGCGCGGCGCACAGTGCGAGCGCCGACTTGCCCGTGCCGGCGCGGCCGCCGAGCGAGACGATGCCCACCTCGGGGTCGAGGAGGAGATCGATGGCGATGCGCTGTTCCGCGGAGCGCCCGTGCAGCCCGAAGACCTCCCGGTCGCCGCGCACCAGGCGGAACTCGCCGTCTCCGATGACCCGCCCGAGGGCGGAGCCGCGTTCGGAGTGGACGATCAGCCCGGTGTTCACCGGCAGCCCGCGTACGTCCTCGCTGACGGCGACTTCGCTCTCGTAGAGATCGCTGATGTCGTCGCCCGACACGTCGATCTCGGAGATGCCCGTCCAGCCGGAGTCGACCGCCTGCTCGGCGAGGTACTCCTCGGCGGTGATGCCGAGCGATGCGGCCTTGACGCGCATGGGGAGGTCTTTCGAGACCACCGTGACCTCCTGCCCGTCCTGGGCGAGGTGCATCGCGATGGCGAGGATGCGGCTGTCGTTGTCGCCCAGCCGCATGCCCGAGGGCAGCACCGTCGAATCGGTGTTGTTGAGCTCGACCCGCAGCGTGCCCCCCTCACCGACCGGGACCGGGAAGTCGAGCCGGCCGTGTTCGACGCGGAGCTCGTCGAGGTGGCGCAGCGCCTGACGGGCGAAATAGCCGATCTCCGGGTCGTGCCGCTTGCCTTCGAGCTCCGTGATCACCACGACGGGGATCACGACGCTGTGCTCGGCGAAACGGAAGAACGCCCGTGGATCGCTCAGCAGCACCGATGTGTCGAGGACATAGGTGCGCAGGTCCTGATCGGACGCGGCGATCTGCTCGAGATCCTGACTGCGCTGCTCGTGTGGTGCTCGTGTGGTCACAACCCACTCCCGCCCCGGGTGGTTCACCCGGCAGTCACGAGTCGACCAGGGTACCGAGTCGTAGATCGTGAAGTCGCGATCCGTGAGGCCGACTCGACCGGGCTCCTTGCCCGATGCGCTCACGCTACGTCCGCCCGCCGACATCGCGCACGCCCGACACGCGGGAATCATGTGACGATTCGATGAACGGATGCTGCGAACCGCCGCCGAGTCCTCGCCGACCTGCGCCGGCGGGCCGGCGTCATCCCGAGCGGTCGGTCACCAGACGCGTGTCGACGAGAACGCGGCGAGCGCGTCGCCGAACAGCCGCAGCGTGTCGGCACCGGTGCCGACGTGCGGCGCCACGCGGATGCGGCCGGCCCGCGTGGTGACCGTGAGGCCGTGGTTGGCGAGCGACGCGGCCAGCGGCGCGGCGTCCTGCGCCGCGGGCTCGAGCGTGACGATGCCGGCGCGACGCTCGGTCTCGCGCGGCGTGACCACCGGCACCTCGTAGCGATCGGCGTAGAACATCACGTCGGTCGCGCGTGCGGTGAGCACTGATTCGATCTGCGCCACCCCGGCGTCGACGACCTCGCGCAGGGCTGTCGCGAGCCGCGCGGCGGCGAGCGTGTCGGCGCCGGAGATCGAGAACGCCTGAGCGGAGGCGGACGGAGCCGGCACGGCGTCGACGGGCAGATCGCCGTCGACCCCCCGGAATCCTGAGAGCACCGGCGCGATGCGCTCGAGCGCGCGATCGCCGAACCAGGAGAATCCGGTGCCCCGGCCCGCGCGCAGCCACTTGTACCCGTGGCCGCACACGACATCGGCCGCGAGATAGTCGGCCTCCACCATGCCGAAGCCCTGGATGGCGTCGACGATGAGGAGGCGGTCGCCGATGACCTCGCGCAGTGCCGACAGATCGGTGCGATAGCCGGTGCGGAAGTCGACGAGGCTCACCGCGACCGCCCTGGTCTCGTCGGAGAGAGCGGACCGCACCGCGTCGGGGGTCATGAACCCGTCGGCCGGCTCCACCCACTGCAGCTGCAGCGATCCGAACGCCTCCGATGCCCGGGTCGCCGCCACCGTGAGGCTCGGGAACTCGCCCCGACCCAGCATGAGTCCGCCGGCGAGGCCGTAGATGGCGTGCATGAGCCCGTAGGTGGTGGATGGCTGCAGCACGACGTGCTCGGCATCCGATCCGATCAGCTCGGCGACGAGCTCGCGAGCCTCGCGCACGTGGTCGGCGACCAGGTCGATGCTCGTGGGCCGGCCGGAGCCCAGCAGCTCGGTGTCGCCCTGCGCCTCGCTGCGGACCGCCGGAGAGAGCGGGCCGAACGCGGCCCAATCCAGATACCCCGGTTCCCCATCGAACGACGCCAGATAAGAATCCAGATCGGTCACGCCGATCATTCTGGCAGAGCCGCGGGGCTGGGTGTGACGGACGGCTCAGCCACCGAAACGGCGCTCCCGCGACGTGAAGTCGCGGATGGCCCGCAGGAAGTCCACCTCGCGCAGATCCGGCCCGAGCGCCTCCACGAAATAGAACTCGGAGTGCGCCGACTGCCAGAGCAGGAAGTCGCTCAGCCGCTGCTCGCCGGACGTGCGGATCACGAGGTCGGGGTCCGGCTGACCGCCGGTGTAGAGGTGCTCGCCGATCTGCTCCGGGGTGAGGCTCGCGGCGAGCTCCTCCAGCGATCCGCCCTGCTCGTCGTGCTGCGCGATGATGCTGCGCACGGCGTCGACGATCTCGCCGCGCCCGCCATAACCCACCGCCAGATTCACGTGCATGCCGGTGTTGCCCTTGGTGCGGGCCTCGACATCGGCGAGCACCCTCGCGAGATCCCCGGGCAGCGCGTCGGCACGGCCGACGTGCTTCACGCGCCAGTCGCGCTCATGCGAGAGCTCATCGGCGAGCTCGGCGATGATCTCGATCAGATCCGACAGCTCTCGGGAATCGCGCTTGCGCAGGTTGTCGTTGGAGAGGAGATACAGCGACACGACGCGGATGCCGACGTCGTCGCACCAGCGCAGGAACTCCTTCATCTTGGCGGCGCCGGCGCGATGGCCGTGCGCGGCCGAGTCGTAGCCGAGCTGCTTGGCCCAACGGCGATTGCCGTCGATCATCATCGCCAGGTGCCGCGGCACCGCGGCGGGATCGAGCCGACGGCGCAGGCGGTTGATGTAGAGCCGGTAGAGGGGTCCCCTGCCCTCGTTCGTCTCGCCGCGCGCCACACGCCTACGCTACCCCGCGTGCGTCACCCTCCCTAGCGTGCGCCGGGTCCGGCATCCGCACGGCCGGCTATGTTCCCCGGCCGGCATGTCGCGCCCTCTACGCTGAGGGGATGAGCCGTCGTCGCAGTGCCCCCCGGGCCCCCGAGGTCCCCGTGCTGCCCCTGATGGACGCCGCGGCCGTCGATGCCGCGAACCCCGAGATCAAGCCCACGTGGCGCGGGTGGATCCACGCGGTCACCTTCCCGGTCGCCATCGTCGCGGGCATCGTGCTGATCGTAGTGGCGCAGGGGGCACCCGCCAAGTGGGCCTGCGCCGTCTTCATGGCGACGTCGCTGCTGCTGTTCGGCAACTCGGCGCTGTACCACCGGTTCAACTGGAAGCCGAAGACCAAGTCGATCCTCAAGCGGATCGACCACGCCAACATCCTGCTGCTGATCGCGGGCACGTACACCCCGATCGCGACTCTGGCGCTGCCGCCCCAGAAGGGCGCGCTGCTGCTGGTGCTGGTGTGGAGCGGGGCCCTGCTGGGCATCCTGTTCCGCGTCTTCTGGATCAACGCTCCGCGCTGGCTGTACGTCGCGCTGTACCTCGCGCTCGGCTGGGCGGCGGTCATGTACCTCGTCGACCTCTTCCAGGCCAACGCCGCCATGATGATCCTGGTGGCCGTCGGCGGCCTCCTCTACACCGGCGGTGCGATCGTCTACGCGCTCAAACGGCCCAATCCGTGGCCCGGCCATTTCGGCTTCCACGAAATCTTCCACGTCTGCACGGTGCTGGCATTCCTCTGCCACTGGACGGCGTGCCTGCTCATCGCGCTCGACCCGCTGTCGCCGTCGCTCGGGCTGCCCGGCTGATAGCGGTCCCCACGCCCCCTCCGGCCAGCGCTGGCGCGCTGCCCTGAGCCTCCGGGCGCGTGGGCCTAGCCGCGGACCGCGGCATCCGCTCGCAGCCGTGGTCAGCGTCCGGGGGCGTCGCCGCGCGTGTCGTCGTCGGCGGGGTCGATGCTCTCGTCGTCGACCTCCGTGGCCTCCATGGCCCGCGCCGCCTGCTCCTCGGCATCCAGCTCCTCCTGGATGTCGGCCCGCACGCGCCCGCGACGGATGCGGCGCATCATGTCCCACACCAGCAGGATCACGGCGATCGCGATCACGGCGGTGACCACGAAGCCCACCACGCCGGGGGTCACGATGTCGGGGTCGACCGTGGACGGCGTCGGCGTCGGCGTCGGCGCGGCGCTGAGGATCACGGCGATCGCGTGCTGCATGGGTTCCTCGCTCTGCCCGCGAGGCGGGCGTGTCGTCGGGGGTGCGCGCGAGCGCATAGCCTGGAGTTCCAGCCTAATCTTTCCCATCCGGGCCGATGAGACGTCAGGGAGCGGCGTGACCACGCAGGACATGCTCGACGAGCGCTACGGTCGAGGCCGATCGCCGGCACGTCGCTGGGCGATCGCGGCGGGTGTGCTCGTCGCGGTGGGCCTCATCGCCCTGTTCGGCTGGTTCACCGTGCGGAATGCGCTCAACGCGGTCGACTCCGACACCACCTCGTTCGACGTGGCGGACGAGCACTCGGTCACGCTCGGATTCCAGATCACCTCTCCCCCGGGTTCGGCCGTGGCGTGCGCGATCGAGGCGCAGGACGAACAGCACGGCGTGGTGGGCTGGCGCGTGGTCGAGCTGCCGGCATCCGAGCTGCACGCCCGCGCGTTCCGCGAGGTCATCCCCACCACCGCGCTCGCGACGACCGGTTTCGTGAACTCGTGCTGGGTTTTGTCTCCCTCCGCGCAGTGACGTAGTCTGTCGGGACATCAGTCGAATCGCGCCCTGGCCGTGAGCCAGGGCGTTCGGTTTATGCCCGTGCCGCATTTCATGCCGGGCCCAACGAAGGAGTCAGCCGTGTCCACCGACGCCCCCGTGACCTTCCTCACCCAGGACGCGTACGACCGCCTGGTCGCCGAGCTCGAGCATCTGTCGACGACCGGCCGCGAGGAGATCGCGAAGCGCATCGAGGCCGCGCGCGAAGAAGGCGACCTCAAGGAGAACGGCGGCTATCACGCCGCCAAGGACGAGCAGGGCAAGCAGGAGGCCCGCATCCGGACCCTCCAGCACCTGCTGAAGACCGCCACGGTGAGCGAGGCGCCGCAGAGCACCGGCGTGGTCGAGCCCGGCACCGTCATCACGGCGATCATCGCCGGCGGCGAAGAGGTGTTCCTGCTCGGCAACCGCGAGATCGCCGTCGGCTCCGAGCTCGACGTGTACAGCGAGGCCTCGCCGCTGGGCACGGCGATCCTCGGCCGCAAGGAGGGCGAGAAGACCTCGTACACCGCTCCGAACGGTCGCGAGATCTCCGTCGAGATCGTCAAGGTCGAGACCTACAACGGTCAGTGACGCCGGCTCTGCGGCGCCCTCGCGGACGCTTCAGTCGGCGACGACGGTCGGCGCGTAGCCCGCGCCCTCCAGCACCGAGATGACGTGTGCGCGGTGCTCCTCGCCGCGCGTCTCGACACTCAGCTGCAGGATCACCTCGCTGATCTGCAGCCCCTGACCGTGGCGAGTGTGCAGCACCTCGATGACGTTCGCCCCGGCGATGGCCAGCAGCTCCGACACCTGCGCGAGCTGACCGGGACGGTCGGGCAGCGGGATGCGCAGCGTCATGTACCGGCCGGATGCCGACAGCCCATGTGCGACGACGCGCTGCAGCAGCAGCGGGTCGATGTTGCCGCCCGACAGCACGGTCACGGTCGGCCCTGCCGCGACGATCTTGCCGGCGAGGATCGCCGCGACCCCCACCGCGCCCGCCGGCTCGACGACCTGCTTTGCCCGCTCCAGCAGCACGAGCAGGGCGCGGGCGATGTCGTCCTCGGTGACGGTGACGACCTCGTCCACCAGATCCCGGATGATCTCGAACGGCAGATCGCCCGGCCGAGCCACGGCGATGCCGTCGGCGATCGTGGGCAGGGTTGCGACCTCGAGCGGGTGCCCCGCCTCGAGCGACGCCGGATAGGCGGCGGAGTTCGCCGCCTGGACCCCGATCACCCGCACCGTGCGGCCCTCGGCGGCGGCACGGGCCTTCACGGCCGCGGCGACCCCGGCGATGAGTCCCCCCCCGCCGATCCCGAGCACGATCGTGTCCAGGTCGGGCAGCTCGTCCATGAGCTCCAGGCCCAGCGTGCCCTGCCCGGTGATGATGTCGTGGTGGTCGAACGGGTGGATGAAGACGGCGCCCGTCCGTTCGGCGAACTCGGCGGCCAGCCGCAGCGGAGTCTCGACCGTCGCTCCCTCCAGCACGACGTCGGCGCCATAGCCGCGTGTGGCGAGCAGCTTGGGCACGGGCACGCCGAGCGGCATGAAGATGGTGGCGCGGATGCCGAGGGCCTTGGCAGCGAGGGCCACGCCCTGCGCGTGATTGCCGGCCGACGCGGCGACGACACCGCGCGCACGCTCCTCGGCGGTCAGCCTCGACAGGCGGTACGTCGCGCCGCGGATCTTGAAGGAGCCGGTGCGCTGCAGGTTCTCGAGCTTGAGATGCACCGGAACGCCGAGGACGTCCGACAGATGCTGCGATTCATCGAGCGGCGTGCGGGTGATGACGCCCTCGAGGGTGGCCGCGGCATCCGCGAAGTCAGCGAGCGTCGGCACCGCCGAGGCGGGCGGCACCGCATCGTCGGCGGGGGCGGGCCGAGCGGGACCTGCGGAGGACATGGCGGTGGTCACGGACGGACTCTCCTCTGCCGCGGAACGGTGCTCCAGATGAGATCGCCGGACGGTTTCCTTCCGGTCTCCCACGCGCGTTCGGCGAGATAGACGGCGACGACGTTGACGAACGCCGCGAGCGGGACGGCGAAGAGCGCGCCGGGGATGCCGGCGATCATGGCGCCGCCGGCCACGACGAGCACCACCGCGAGCGGGTGCACCTTGACGGCGGACCCCATCAGCAGCGGCTGGAGCACGTGGCCCTCGAGCTGCTGGACTCCCAGGACGACGACGAGCATCCACAGGGCGATCCAGGGCCCGTTGTAGACGAGCGCCAGGAACACCGCCACGGCGCCGGTCACGACGGCACCGACGATCGGGACGAACGCGCCGAGGAAGACCAGGACCGCGACGGGGATCGCCAGCGGGACGCCCAGGAGGGCCGCGCCGGCGCCGATGCCGATCGCGTCGATCGTCGCGACGAGCAGCTGGGTGCGCGCGTAGTTGACGACGGTGATCCAGCCCGCGCGACCGGCGCCGTCGGCGGCGGGACGCGCCTTCTTCGGGAACAGTCGCAGCGTCCAGCGCCAGATGCCCGCGCCGTCGGCGAGCAGGCACAGCAGGATGAAGAAGGCGAGCACCGCACCGGTCACGACGTGGCCGATGGTGGAGCCGATCGCCAGCGCCCCCGACCACAGCAGCTCGGCCTGCTCCTGGATGAAGGCCCAGCCCTGATCCAGCAGATCGTCGATCTGCTCCGAGCTGAGGTGCAGCGGCCCGTCGATGAGGTACTGCCGGAACTGGTCGATGGCGGCCACCGTGCTGGCCTGAACGGAGTCCCACTGCTGCATGATCTGCCAGACCACGAGCCAGAGGAGCCCCGTCACGATCGCCAGCGTGCCGACGACGGAGATCACGATGGCGAGCCAGCGGGGAACCCGGCGGCGCAGCATCCACGCGAACGCGGGCCACAGCAGGGCGGTGATGAGGATCGCGATCAGGAGCGGGATCACCAGGAGCTTGAGCTGGATGACCAGCCACACCAGGATGCCGATCGCCGCGGCGACCACGATCACCCGCCACGAGTAGGCGGTGGCGATGCGGAGGCCGCGCGGGACGGCGGCCGACGTCTCGGTCGAGACCACCCGGCTGCGGTCGCGGACCGCATCGAAGAGCGAGCCGCGGGGCCGGTCGTCGGAGCCGCTCGTACGCCCAGTGCTCATTCGCCCAGTCTAGGCGCGTCGCATTCCGGACCGGTCATGAAGACCCGCCGTGCCGCGTGCGGCGCAGGATGCGGCATCCGGTGCCGGACGGGATGTCGGAGCCGCTGGCTAGGCTGACGCGCGTGAAGTCCTCGCTCAGCGCCGCCGAAGCGCGCCGCATCGCGCTCGCCGCCCAGGGATTCGCCCGCCCGCGGCCGGAGAACGCCGGGACACGCCAGCTCAACAGCGCGCTGGGGCGCATGGCGACGCTGCAGATCGACTCGGTCAACGTCTTCGCCCGATCGCATTACATGCCGCTGTTCTCGAGGGTCGGCGCCTACGACACCGCCGCCCTCGATCGTCTGCTGTTCTCGGGGCGCCCGCCCTACGTGGAGTACTGGGCGCACGTCGCCGCCTTCATCCCCGCCGCCGACTGGGCGCTGTTCGACTTCCGGATGCGCGCGATGCGGGCGAAGTACGGGGGCACCGCGCCCGGCGGGTGGTACGACGCCCACCGCGACACCGTGGACTGGGTGCGGGCGGAACTGGCCGAACGAGGGCCGCTGCGCCCTGCGCAGATCGAGCGCGATGCCCAGAAGAGGACGCGCGGGCCGTGGTGGGACTGGGACGTCGTCAAGCAGGCGCTCGAGCGACTGTGGCTGTTCGGCGAGGTCGCGATCGCCGGACGTCGCGGCTTCGAGCGTCGCTACGGGCTCGCCGAGCACGTCATCCCGCGCGACGTGCTGGATGCGCCGGTGCCCCGGGAGGAGGCCGTGCGGGAGCTGGTGCGGCGCGCGACGCGCGCATACGGGGTGGCCACGGCGGCCGACATCGCGGACTACTGGCGGATCGCCGACCGCAAGGCCGTCACGGCCGCGCTCGACGACCTCGCAGACGCGGGCGAGCTGCATCCCGTCACCGTGGAGGGCTGGACCAGCGCCGGCCGCCCGGCCAAGGCGTGGCTGCACCGCGACGCTGCCATACCGCGCCGCATCCGGGCCGCGGCGATCCTCACGCCCTTCGACCCGGTCGTGTGGTTCCGTGACCGCGCCGAGCGCCTCTTCGACTTCGAGTACCGCATCGAGATCTACACCCCCGCCCCGCGGCGACGGTTCGGCTACTACTCCCTGCCCGTCCTCATCGATGACGACGTGGTCGGCCGCGTCGATCTCAAGGCCGATCGCGCCGCCTCGACGCTGCGGGTGCAGTCCGCCTGGTGGGAGCCGGGCTCTCCGGCGGATGCCGCGCCCCGGCTCGCCGACGAACTGCGCCTCGCCGCGACCTGGCAGGGACTCGAGTCGGTGTCGATCTCGTCCTGGGGCGACGCCGTCGACGATCTCGCGTTCGCGATGCCGGAAGCCGCCCGCCACGACGCCGGCCCTGCCGAACCCATCGGCCTCGCAGCGGAAGAGCCTGGCTCCGTCGAAGAGCTCGCGAGCTGACCAGACTCGGACGACCGAACGCGCAGACACGCCCTCTCTGGGCATCACGGTGCGGGCGCGCCGGCCACCTCGAGGCCCAGCCAGCGAGCGAGCTCCTGGATCTCGGCATCCACCGCCCGGCGCACCTCGTCGCTGAACGGCTCATCCTCGTGGACGGCGTGCACCCGCAGAACACCCGCCTTGCGGTCGCTCTTCGCGTCGAGCTTTCCCACGAAGCGATCGCCGTGCAGGATCGGCAGGGCGAAGTAGCCCCACCGCCGCCGGGCGGCCGGCTTGTACATCTCGAGCAGGTACTCGTACACGAAGATCTCCTCCAGCCGCCGACGGTCGAACACCAGCCGATCGAAGGGCGACAGCAGCGCCGTGCGAGGCCCGACCTCGTCGAGCCGCTCGAGCGCATCGGCGTCGACCCGCCAGAGGCCGTCCGTCCCGTCGACCACCGCTTCCTCGCCGATCTCGCCGACGTCCACCGGCTCCAGCGGCTGTGCGACGCCCTTCGCCCGCGCGATGCCGAGCGACGTGAGTCGTCGCTCCGCCCGCTCCCGTGCGGCCTCCTCATCGCTGAGGATCGTCACATCCGACGGATACACCCGGTCGGCGACGTCGAACAGCCGTCCGCCCGCGTCTCTCGACGAGATGGCCACGTCGCCGCACAGGACGAGCATCTCCAGCAGCTGCATCGAGTTGCGGTTGTTCGTCCACCCCGACGACCGCCACGACACCTGGGCCGCGTCGGGGATGTCGGCGGCCCGCAGAGGCCCCTCGGCGCGCAGGCGTGCCATCACTTCGCGCCGGAACACCTCGTTCGCCGCGAGCCACTCCCGTGCCTGAGCCGACTGCGGTCGCCGACGCATCTCGGGGAGCAGGAGGGGCAGATCGGTCATGGCCCGGTAGAACCCGCCCCACTCGAACACCGCGCGATCCTCTTCGACCAGGCGCACGAGGTCGGCCGGCTGGTAGGGCCAGCCGAGCCGGCTCCACAGGATCAGGTCGGCACTCGGCGCGACCGCCGCCGTGGGCTCGATGTTCACGATCGTCAACGCGTCGATCGTCTCGACGATGCCGGCGGGCCGCTCCCCCGTCAGGAGCTGCGCCCGCACCGCGACGCGACGTGCGTCGTCACGAGTCAGCCGTAGTGCCACGCGTCGACGCTACCGCCGCGCGCCGACACCCGAGCAGCGGGCGTCAGAACTGCACGCGCGGCGGCTCCGAGATGGCGGCGCCGTCGATCACTTCGAAGAACTCGCGCTCGTGGAAGCCCAGGTTCCGCGCGAACATGTTGTTCGGGAAGACCTTGATCTTGGTGTTCAGCTCACGCACACCGCCGTTGTAGAAGCGGCGGGAGGCCTGGATCTTGTCCTCGCTGTCGACGATCGACTGCTGCAGCTGGAGGAAGTTCTGACTGGCCTGCAGCTGCGGGTATGCCTCCGCGACCGCGAACAGCGACTTCAGCGCCTGCTGCATGCGTCCTTCGGCGGCGCCCGCCTCCGCGGGGCCCGTCGCCGACAGCGTGTCGGCGCGGGCCTGTGTCACGCGCTCGAACACCGCCTTCTCATGGGTGGCGTAGCCCTTGACGGCCTCGATGAGGTTCGGCAGCAGGTCGGCTCGACGCTTGAGCTGGACGGTGATGTCGCTCCACGCCTCGTCGACGCGCACGTTCAGCTGGACCAGCGAGTTGTAGGTTGCCCAGAGATAAATGCCGACGATGACGACGAGCGCCACCACGATAAGGACTGGGATCAGCCATTCCATGTGCGGAGGCTCCGTTCGGTAGTGACCTCATCCTACCGACGCGGGCACGCCCGGCATGAGGGCGATCCCGGACTCTCAGCCGTTACCCACCGAGGACGCGATCGAGGTACGGATTGCGGAACAGCCGTTCCGGATCGAGGCGGTCGCGCAGCGCCAGGAAGTCGTCGAAGCGCGGATACCGCTCGCGGAAGGTCGCGGCGCCCAGCGTGTGCATCTTGCCCCAGTGGGGTCGCCCCTCGAGGCCGAGCATGATCTCCTCGACCGCCTCGAAGTACTCCGTCGGGTCTTCGCGCCAGTACCGGTGCACGGCGATGTAGCCCGCGTCGCGACCGTGAGCCGTCGACATCCAGCGGTCGTCGGCGGCGGCGAAGCGCACCTCGACCGGGAACCCGATCCGCCAGCCGCGCTCGTCGATGAGCGCGCGGAGCGCCTCGAACGCGGGACGCACGTTCGCCGCGGGCAGCGCGTACTCCATCTCGCGGAACCGCACGGACCTGCTGGTCGCGAACACGCGGGCCGAGGCATCCGTGAATTCCCGGTCGCCCCACACCTTCGCGGACACGCGGTTGATGGTGGGCACCAGTGCGGGGATCGCCCGTCCGGTCGAGCACGCGATCTGGTGCAGACCGCTCCCGACGAGGGTGTCGTCGATCCATTTGCCCACCGGAGCGAGCGGATGCCGCGGCGCCCCGTCGGGCAGACGCGTGTTGGTCTTCGTCATCGCGCGATCGGTGTGCGGGAACCAGTAGAACTCGAAGTGGTCGGCAGCGGCGACGCGGTCGTCGAGCGCCGCCAGAACGTCGTCGAGCGGCTCCGGCTGCTCCACGGCATGCAGCACGTAGGCGGGGACGCACTGGAGAGTGACATCGACGAGGATGCCGAGCGCACCGAGCCCGAGCGCGACGGCGGGGACCAGCTCGGGGTTCTCGTCCTCGTTCACCGTGAGGAGATCGCCGGATGCCGTGACGAGCGTCGCTCCGACCACCTGAGCCGCGATGCCGCCGAAGCGGGCGCCGGTGCCGTGCGTGCCGGTGGAGATCGCACCGGCGATGGACTGCCGGTCGATGTCGCCGAGGTTCTCCATCGCGAGGCCGAAGGGCGCCAGCAGCGACGGGACACGATGCAGACGCGTGCCGGCGAGCAGCGTCGCGCGCCCGCGATCCACGTCGACCGACACGAGGCCGCTGAGATCACGGAGCTCGAGCAGTGCGCCGGGCGCGACGGCGATGCCCGTGAAGCTGTGCCCGGCGCCCACGGCTTTGACAGGGACGTGCTGGGCTGCCGCGGCGACCACCGCCCGCTGCACGGCCGCGATCGTGGGCGGGTACTCCACGCGCTGCGGCCGCACCGACTCCGTCCGCCCCCAGTTGCGCCAGACGCCGCCGGGGCGGGTCACAGGAACGCCTTCCCCTCGCCGCGGTACGTCGGGAGCTCTCCGAGGCGTTCGTCGCCGTCGACCAGGTGGTACGCGGCGACGCGCTCGGCGAGCTCGCCGCTCTTGGAGTGGCGGAACCAGACGCGGTCGCCGATCCTCAGGTCACGTGCCGCGTCGCCCCGCAGGGGCGTCTGCACCTCGCCGGCTCCTTCGCGGGGCGCCATGCGCAGTCCCGCCGGCGCGACGGCGCGCGGCTGACGCGACTCGAGAGCGGGACCGGACGCGATCCATCCGCCGCCCAGCACCGTGGCGACGTCGGGAGCCGGCTTGCGCACGACCTCGAGGGCGAACGCCGCTGCCGGCGCCGGGTCGAAAGCGCGATACCCGTCGAACAGGTGGCCCGCAAGCAGTCCGCTGCCGGCAGTCACCTCGGTCACGGACTGATCGGATGCCGTCAGCTCGAGCGAACCGGTGCCGCCGCCGTTGACGAACTCGAGGGGGGCGATGTCACGCAGCTCGGAAACGATCGCGGCGCGGCGGTCCAGGAGCTCGGCGGCCGAGCGACGCTGCATCCAGCGGATCACCGCGTCGCCCGATCCCGTCGCGTCGCCCTGACCGGCGATCTGGGCTTCGTACATCATCAAGCCCACGAGCCGGAAGCCCGGGCGCGCGGCGACGGAGCGCGCCAGCGCGGCGACCTCGGCCACCTCGTAGACCGGCGACCGCAGCACGCCGATGTGGCCCAGCGCGGGGGCGCGCCACGAGGCGTCGGCGTCGATCGCGACCCGGATCTCGGGGCGGGCGCCGGGTGCGGCGATCGCGTCGACGAGGTCGAGCTGAGCGAGGTCGTCCACCATCAGGGTGATGCGCGCAGCGGCGCTCTGGTCGGCCGTGAGCGCGGCGAGGGCGGCACGGTCGACCGTCGGGTAGCCCAGGACGATGTCGTCCATCGTCTCGGCGAGCCACAGCGCCTCAGGGAGGGTGAAGGCGAGGACGCCCGCATAGCCCGGCACTGCCAGCACCGCATCGAGGACCTCGCGCACGCGCACCGATTTGCTCGCCACGCGGATGGGGACGCCTCCCGCCCGCACGACGAGATCGAGGGCGTTGTAGCGCAGCGCCTCGGCGTTGATCGCGGCGACGGGGCCGCTGATGTCCGCGAGGGCATGCGTCATGGCGCCCCAGTAGGACGCGGGGTGGGCCCAGGGCTTCGTCGCCGTGGGTGTGGACAGCAGATCGAGACTCATACGGCTCGCTTCGGGTGCGTGCGCATCGCACCAGCCTAAGGCGCCGCGGGCGCCTGCGATGACCGCATCGCGTCGGGGTTCGCGGGCGTGCGGAGGCAGACCGACAGGGTCAGTCCTTCGCCCTCGCGGCGCGCTCCTGTTCGACCTCTTCCTCGGCGCCGTACACCGCGATCGGAGGGGCACCGAGCAGCAGCGCGGTGAGCTTCCACCACCAGCCGCTCTTCGGCGGCTTCTGCTCCTGCGCGCGGGGACCGTCCGCCCTCCGACTGTCCGTGCCCCGACCCGCCGTGCCGTTCTCGTCCATGTCCGGCCCCTTCGCCGCTTTCGCCCAGGCTAACGCGTCTTCTCGTTCACCGCGAGGATGTGGAGCCGGTGCCCCCGGTGGGATTCGAACCCACACTCGAGCGATTTTAAGTCGCCTGCCTCTGCCGTTGGGCTACGGGGGCCCGATCGCGTCCGCCGGGAACGCGAATGCCGCAGGCTCATCTTCTCAGACGAGCCTGCGGCATCCTGCGGACTTACTTCGCTGCGACCTTCTCGGCGTCGGCGGCCTTCGCGGCGGGCTTGCGCGCGGGAGCCTTCTTCGCCGGTGCAGCCGCGGCGGCCGGCTCGGCCGGCGCCTCGACGGGCTGCGGCGGTCGCGGACGCGCCGCGAACTCTTCGAAGACGTAGCGGGGGTTCTGGACGGTCGACAGGTTCACCATGTCGCGGCCCAGCCAGAAGTTGTTCCACCAGCCCCACAGCACGCGCCACTTGCGCTCCCAGGACGGCATCGCCAGGCCGTGGTAGCCGCGGTGGGCGAGCCAGGCGATCGGTCCCTTGAGGGCGAGCTTGCCGGACTGGAACACGCCCACCCAGAGCCCGAGGCCCGCGACGGCGCCGAGGTTCTTGTGGTAGTACTCCCGCGGCAGCTCGCCGCGCAGCACCCCGACGAGGTTCTTGGCGAGGAGCTTCGCCTGACGCACCGCATGCTGGGCGTTGGGGACGCAGTAGCCGCCCACCCCGCCGCCGGTGAGGTCCGGCACGGCCGACACGTCGCCGGCCGCCCAGGCGCCCTCGACGATCTCGTCCTCGCTGCCCACCCGCAGGTCGGCGCGGGTGCGGATGCGACCGCGCTCCTCGATGGGGAGGTCGCCGCCGCGCACCACAGTGGGATTCGCCATCACGCCGGCTGTCCAGATGATGAGGTCGCTGGGGATCGTCTCACCGGTGGAGAGCTCGATGTTGCCGCCCACGGCGCCGGTGACCTGCGTGTCCAGGTGCACCGAGGCGCCCCGCTGGGCCAGATTCTTCAGCACCCACTCGCTCGTCTTCAGCGACACCTCGGGCATGATGCGGCTCATGGCCTCGATGAGGTGGAAGTGCGTGTCGTCGAACGTGATCTGCGGGTAGCTCTTGACCAGGGACGAGGCCAGCGAGCGCAGCTCGGCGAAGACCTCGATGCCGGCGAACCCACCGCCGACCACCACCACGGTCAGCAGCCGGTCGCGGGCGGGCCCCGGAGGAAGCGTGGACGCCTTGTCGAAGTTCGACATCAGCTTGTCGCGGATCGCGACGGCCTCTTCGATGGTCTTCAGGCCGATCGCGTTGTCGGCGATGCCCGGGATCGGGAACGTGCGCGAGACGGCGCCGGCGGTGACCACGATCTGGTCGTACGCGAATTCGTACGGCTCCCCCGCGATCGGGGTGATGGTGGCGACCTTGCCCGCATGGTTGATGCCGGTCACCTTGGCGGCGACCACATGGGTCCGCTTGAGATGACGACGCAGGGCGACGACGGAGTGGCGCGCCTCGATGGAACCGGCCGCGACCTCCGGGAGGAACGGCTGATAGGTCATGTAGGGAAGCGGGTCGACGATCGTCACGTCCGCTTCACCCTTGCGCAGATGCTTCTCGAGCTTCCAGGCCGTGTAGAAGCCTGCGTATCCGCCACCGACGATGAGGATCTTGGGCACGGTGTTGGTCACGGTTTGGAGTACTCCTCCTGTGTCAGCGGCTCGGCGCGCGGGACGCCAATCGGATGCGTCGGACAGCAGCGGTGACGCCGAGCGCCACCAGTATAGCCGTCGCTGTGGCCAGCAGGAGCGGCAGGGTCCCGTACAGCACGGTGTTCCGGTCGGGCAGCAGCGGCGACGTGACGCGGGTGGCCTGGTCGGCGTCCGGCAGCGCCGGAACCTCGACGACCGGGGCCGGCTCCTCGGGCAGCGCCGCGACAGGAGCCCGGCGGTACAGCCGCACCCAGTCCTCGAGACTGCCCATGGGGTTGGCGGTCACACTCGGCACACTCGCCGTGACGGCGGCCGCGGCATCCACCAGTCCGTAGCCGTAGAGCACGTCGGGCACATCCTTCGCACCCGCCGCGGGCCGGGCGGTCTTGATGATCCGGTTGATGACGTTGGCGGCGTCGAGCTCGGGATGCGCAGCGCGCACGAGCGCCGCGATGCCGGCGACGATCGGCGCGGCGCCGCTCGTGCCGTCCCACGAGACGAGGGTAGAGTCGGCTGACACGCCCACGAGCTCCTCGCTGGGCGCCGACACGCCGATGGTGATCCCCTGGGTGGACGCATCGACGCTCGCCTCGCCGGCGCGGTCGACGCCGCCGACGGTGAGCACGCCGGGGATGGTGGCCGGAGCGCCGACGCGGGTCGTGCCGCTGCCCCGGTTGCCGGCCGCGACGACGATGACGACGTCGTGGTCGAAGGCGTACAGGAAGGCGTCGTCCCAGCTCTCGGGCCAGTCCGGCACGTTCGTGGTGAGCGACATGTTGATGACGTCGGCGCCGTTGTCGACCGACCACCGGATCGCCTCGGCGATCTGGTCCGCGAAGGGCCGTTTGGCCGACGATCCGAACGCGACCGATACCGAGAGCAGCTGCGCCTCGGGCGCCACGCCGACCATGCCGGTGGCCGGACCCGTGCCGCGGCCCGCCGCGAGCGACGCCACCCAGCTGCCGTGGTCGGCGTCGACGGCGCCGACCGGCGTGCGGCCGTCGGGCGAACCGGCGCCCGACACGTCGGTGCCCCCGGCGACCGCGCCGTCGAACTCGACGGGGCCACGACCGATGCCGGTGTCGATGACGGCGATCTTCGCCCCCGCACCGCGCGTGGTCTCCCAGGCCTTCTCGACGCCGTAGTCGGTGAGCCAGTACTCCGCCGCGCGCACCGGATCTTCCGGAGCGGTCGCCGCGTCGGCCGCCGCAGGTGCGGCGGCGACCAGCGTCGCGGCGATCGCCGCCGACGTCACCGCCGCGAGGAGGCGGCGGATCATCCGCCCGACCCGGGCTCGGCGCACACGCAGCGCGCGGGCGACCACGACGACAGGGCGAGCGCGCGGTCGCCGATCGGGTTCACGCCCGGGCCGGCGGCGAGCGCGTGCCCGGCGAGCGCGTGCAGGCACTTGACCCGCGTCGGCATGCCTCCGGCCGAGATGCCGGCGATCTCATCCACCTCGCCGAACGCCGAGCGGTCATGCAGGTACGACTCGTGGGCGAGCCGGTAGGCGGCGGCGACGTCTTCGTCGGTGGTCAGCAGGTCGGAGAGCTCGCGCATCACGTGGTCGGCTTCGAGCACCGACATGGCGGCCGTCGCGGCCGGATGCGTCAGGTAGTAGAACGTGGGGAACGGCGTGCCGTCAGGGAGGCGGGGGGATGTCGCCACCACGGTCGGATTGCCGCACACGCAGCGCGCGGCGATCCCGACGACTCCGCGGGCCGGACGACCGAGCTGTTCGCGAAGCACGGCGAGGTCGGCATCGCTGACAGGGGGGTACGGCGGGGTCGTCACAGAGCTGCTCCTTGGTCGGGCCCAGGGTACCGGCGGCACCTGGGACGCTGCTGGACCGCGTGGCCGGCGAGGTGTCTCCGCCGGCAGCCGGCCGTCACGGCGTAGGGGTGGTCGAGGGGTCGGGGTCGGGGTCGGGCACGCCGATCGTCAGCGGCGCCGCTGTCCGCGCGAGGCCGGCCTCGGTCATCGAGCGCACGAGCTTCGACGTCCAGTCCGCGTCGGCGGCCTGGAGCTCGTCGCTCACCGGCTCCTGCTCCTGCGGCGCGAGCTCGGGAGGCAGATCGTCGTCCACCAGGTACACGACCTCCCCCGGCTTGACGTAATACAGCCGCTCGCGCGCCTGCGTGGTGATGTAGGCCGGGTCCTTCCACCGCTCGCGCTGGGAGTCGAGGTCGGCGACCTCCTCGCGGCTGAGCTGCACGGCCGCCTCGAGGGCCGCCACCTGCTGCCGCTGGTCGACGTAGGTGCCGATGGTGGGCACGAGCACGAAGGCGGCGAGCACGACCAGGCCCATCATGATCACCATGAAGCCCGAGAGACGGATGCCGCCGAGCCAGCCCCGCACGTCGACGGGGCGCCGTGCGCTCACCGGGCGTCGACGCGGTGCGACGGGATCAGCGGAACGGGTCGGGCGGCCCGGGGTACGAGAAGGGGGAGCCGTCGTCTTGGCCACGGCTCCCCCTTCCTGCATGCGCCGTCGTGCGGCGCCACTTCTCACGCGGTCAGCGCATCAGCCCTTGAACCGGGGGAAGGCTCCGCGGCCCGCGAACACCGCGGCCTCGCCGAGCTCCTCTTCGATGCGCAGAAGCTGATTGTATTTCGCCACGCGCTCGCTGCGGGCGGGCGCGCCGGTCTTGATCTGACCCGCGTTGACGGCGACGGCCAGGTCGGCGATCGTGGTGTCCTCGGTCTCGCCCGAGCGGTGCGAGAGCATCGACCGGTAGCCGTTCTGGGTGGCCAGCGCGATGGCGTCGAGGGTCTCCGACAGCGTGCCGATCTGGTTGACCTTCACCAGCAGCGCGTTGCCGACGCCGAGGTCGATGCCCTTCTGGAGGCGCGTGGGGTTGGTGACGAACAGGTCGTCGCCGACCAGCTGCACCTGCGAGCCGATCTTGTCGGTGAGCGCCTTCCACGCGTCCCAGTCGTCCTCCGCAAGGGCGTCCTCGATGGTCACGACGGGGTAGTTCGCGACGAGGTCGGCGAAGTAGTCGGTGAGCTTCTCGGCCGACCACGGCTTGCCCTCGACCGTGTAGACGCCGTTGTCGAAGAACTCGGTCGCAGCGACGTCGAGGCCGACACCGATGTCGCGGCCGGGCGTGAAGCCGGCCTTCTCGATCGCGCGCATGAGGAAGTCCAGGCCCTCGCGGTTGCTGGGGAGGTCGGGGGCGAATCCGCCCTCGTCGCCGAGGCCCGTCGCGAAGCCCGCAGCCTTCAGCTCTCCCTTGAGGACGTGGTAGACCTCGGTGCCCCACCGCAGGGACTCGGAGTAGGTCTCGGCGCCGATCGGAGCGAGGAAGAACTCCTGGAAGTCGATGCCGTTGTCGGCGTGCTCGCCACCGTTGATGACGTTGAACAGCGGCACCGGGAGGACGTGGGCGTTGGGTCCGCCCAGGTAGCGGAACAGCGGCAGGTCGGCCGAATCGGCGGCGGCCTTGGCGACGGCGAGCGAGATGCCCAGGATCGCGTTCGCTCCCGTGCGCGACTTGTTCTCGGTGCCGTCCGTGGCGATGAGGATCTCGTCGACGACGCGCTGCTCGCTCGCCTCGATCCCCTCGATCGCGGGGCCGAGCTCGTCGATGACGGCGGCGACGGCCTTCAGCACGCCCTTGCCGCTGTAACGGCTCTTGTCGCCATCACGCAGCTCGTACGCCTCGAAGGCGCCGGTGGATGCGCCGGACGGCACTGCCGCACGCTGGACGATGCCATCGTCCAGCAGGACCTCCACCTCGACGGTCGGGTTTCCACGCGAGTCGAGGATCTCGCGGGCGCCTACAGCCTCGATCTGTGCCACAGGGGTTCTCCTTGCTTAGGGTGATTCGCTGGAGCGTCGTCGGTCCGCCCCTCAGCCTACTGACCCGGTGCCGGCTTGCGAGGACGTCAGACGATCAGCGCGATGGCGATGCCGTCGTAGCCCTTGGCATCGAGCGTCTGGAGGGCCGTCGCGTCGAACCGCGGATCGCGGCCGAGCATCTCGAGGCCGCGCTGCACGCCGATGATCTGCGGATTCTCGGTGGCCGGATTGGCGACCTCGCCGCCGCGGACCGTGTTGTCGACCATCACCACGGTGCCCGGTCGGCCGAGGCGAGCCGCCCAGTCGAGGTAGACCGTGTTGGACTCCTTGTCGGCGTCGATGAAGACCAGGTCGAACGGCTCCTCGCCTTCGAGCGTGGGCAGCACGTCGGCACCCCGGCCGAGCCGGATCTCGACCTTCTCCCCCACGCCCGCGCGGTCGAGATTGGCCCGCGCGAGTTCCGCGTTGCGCGGCTCCGCCTCGATCGTCACGACTCGACCGTCGCCCGGGATACCGCGGGCGAGCCAGATCGTCGAGTACGCGGCGAGCGTGCCGACCTCGAGCACCCGGCGGGCTCCCGAGATGCGCGCCATCAGGTGCAGCAGCTTCCCGTTGACCGGCGCGACTTCGATCGCGGGCAGCCCGGCGCCGTTCTGCGCCTCGACCGCCTTCTCGAGATCCGGGTCGTGCCCGACCAGCAGGTCGGTCAGGTACGCGTCGACACGGGACCACTTCTCGGGAGTGGGCCAGGTGTCGGGAGTCGGTGGGGCCATGCCCTCAGCCAATCCGCCTGCCGACCGGGCGTCAAGACCTGGTCGCGGCCCGGAGGACGAGGGCCTCGAGCAAGGCGGCGGCGGTGGCCGCGTCGTCGACGGTGACCGTGACGCGTCGACCGTTGCGTCGGGTGACCTCCAGCGCCTCGCCCGCGCGAAGCACGATCCCGAAGCGACGCCCCTGCGGTGCGATGCGCACGCCCCAGCCGCCGAAGTCACCCATCGGGACAACCTCGACGCGGGCCGCGGACCGGACGTCGGCGAGCGGAACCGTGAAGCGGGGGATGCCGAGCACCGAGTCGACGTGCAGCCCGGTGTCGTCGACGCGCACGTGGAAGGCGAGGGTGGTCGCGGCGAGCAGGAGCAGCAGGATGGTGACGCCGGTCAGGATCCACGCGAGCGTCGTGTCGGCGCCGGTGGTCCAGGCCAAGACGGCCGACACGGCCACCAGCACGACCGCTGCGATGATCGCGATGGCCGCGCCGGGCGTCATCGACACCGACCGCATCCACAGGACGCGTTCGTGCGGCGCGAGCGTGAGCGGCTCGGCAGGCGGGGCGGAGCCGGCGACCGGGCGTGCCGCGGGCTGGAGGAACCAGGCGCCGACACCGACCACGGCGCCCGCGATCAGCGACGCGATGAGCGCCGCCCACACCGTCGGCGCCTGCGACACGACGTCGAGGCCCACCTGCATCGAGAGCGTCCATGTGAGCGAGACGGTGACGACGGCCGACACGGCTGCCGCGGCCGCCCCCATCAGCCGGTACGTCGGTCCGGTGTCGCCGCGGCGCAGTCCCGGCAGCGACGTCGCCGCCATGAGCAGGGGAAGTCCGAGCCCGAACAGCACCGTGATGACCGGCTGCGTCCACGCGGGGGCGAAGCCGTCCGCCTCGCCGGCGGCGTTCCAATGCACCGCGACGGTGGCAGGCAGCTGCGGCAGGGCGATCAGCTGCTTGACGAGCGCCACGGCGACGAGCGCCACGGGCAGCCACACGGCCACCAGGATGAAGCGGCGCAGCGCGAGCCGCGAGCGGTTCGACGGGTCAGCGGGCGGTGCGGTCGTCATGGGTGGCGATCTCCTTCACGAGGGCGGCGAGGGTGTCGGGCGGGAGCCCCGCGGCCCGCGCGCGGGCGACGAGGCTCTGGATGTCGTGGTGCAGCGACGCGAGGACGGTCGCCTGGGCGGTGATCACGGCGCCGCGGCCCCGCCGCAGCTCGACCAGCCCTTCGCCGCGCAGATCCTGATACGCGTGCAGCACCGTGTGCACGTTGACGCCGAGCGCTGCGGCGATCTCCCGCGCGGCGGGCAGGCGGTCGCCGGCGTGCACACGCCCGGCTGCGGCATCCGCTCGCACCGAGTCCGCGATCTGCGCGAACAGGGGCGCATCGCTCTCGGGATCGATCCTCAAAAGCACGCGATAACTCTATAACAACTAGAACAACTGTCGGAACCTGCCAACCGATGTCGAGTGACAGCGGCTGTTCCGCCAAGCTGGTGGTCATGCGTGTGACTCCCCGACGCCTCGCCCTCGGCATGAGCCTGTGGATCCCGAATCTCTTCAGCGGCATCCGTGTCAAGAAGTTCTCCGACGACTGGACCAGCGCCACCGTCGAACTGCACGTGAACCTGATCACGCGCAACTACGTGAAGACGGCGTTCGGCGGCTCCATGTCGGCCATGACGGACCCCTACTTCTTCATGCTCGTGATGCACCAGCTCGGACGCGACTACGTCGTGTGGGACACGCGCGGCGAGATCGAGTTCCTGAAGCCGGGTCGCGGCGTGCTCACTGCTCGCTTCGACGTCCCGCGCGAGAAGGCCGAGGAGCTGCGCGCACGCGCACACGGCGGTGCCAAGGTGCTCGAATGGTTCGAGACCGACATCACGGATGCCGCGGGCGACGTCGTCGCGAGGGTCCGGCGTGAGGTCTACGTGCGCGAGAAGAAGCGGGTCACCGCGGCGAACGTCCCGCAGCGCGCCACGAGCGACGACGCGCCTCAGCGGGCGCGGTAGTCCGACGCGGTGAACCCCAGCACCGCGCGGAAGTCGTTCGCGAGGTGCGCGTGGTCGGCATAGCCCAGGTCGGCGGCGATGTCGGCGAGAGAGGCATCCGGATCGTCGCGCACGCGCTGGGCCGCCTCCTGCAGCCGCCGGCGCCGGATCATCGCGGCCGGCGACAGCCCGACCATCCGGTGGGCGAGCCGCTGCAGCGTTCGCACCGAGACCCGCAGGCGCTCCGCGGCGTCGTCGACGCGGAGGATCGCCGCATCCGACGTGAGAAGGCCTGCCATCGCGTTCGCGAGTCGCCCCTCGGGCGTCAGCGGTCCGACGCGCTGTATCAGCCATAGCGACACGACCGCCGTCGCCGCGTCGAGATCGGGCATCGCGACCGACACGGTTCGCTCCAGCTCGGGCTCGTCCAGCACGGTGGACGCGTCGACGAGTCGGCTCGGCGCATCGTGCAGCCGCGCGAGGGCGGCGGGCTTCAGCACGGCGCCGACGGCCCAGCCGCTTCCCTCCAGCACGCGCTCGGACGTCCGCGTCGTCGCGCCCCACAGCGTCACGCCGGGCGGCTCGACGACGAGGTTGGCCGCGGGATAGCCGAGGACCGGCTGGCGCGACACCACGCCGTCAGGCAGTTCCCACTGGGGAACCCAGAACCATTCCACGAGATCGGATGCCGCCGCCGGCGGAGCGAGCCGCGTGAAGCTCGGCAGGCGCTCGGGATACAGCACGCCGCGCGTCGGATCCGTCACACCGTCACGGTAGTGCGGCGGGCCGACATGCGTCCGCCGAGGGTGTCGCGAATCTTCAAGCCCGCGGCATCCGGGACGCGTGAGCATGGGGACATGACCACGGAGAACATCACCGGCGTGACCGGCGCCCACACCACCGACGGCCGCCCGCACGGGGCGAGCACGCTCACGCCGTTCCTCGCGATCCGCGGGGCGAAGCAGGCGCTCGAGTTCTATCGCGACGTCTTCGGCGCACGCATCAGCGACGTCACCGAGTTCGACGGGGCCGTCGTGCACGCGGGGCTCGACTTCGGTCTCGGCTATCTGCAGATCGGCGAGCCGAGTCCCGCCTACGGGCTCGTCCCCGCACCCGACGGCGACGGCGACTGCTACTCGATGGGCATCTACGTGCCCGACGTCGATGCGGTGACCGCCCGCGCGGTGGCCGCCGGGGCGACCGTGCGCGAAGAGCCCTCGACGTTCGTGTCGGGCGACCGGTTCGCGAGCGTGCGCGACCCGTTCGGCGTGCGCTGGTCGATCATGACGCGCGTCGAGGATCTGTCCGAAGAGGAGAGCGTCGCGCGTGTCGCCGAGTGGGCCGCGTCGTTCAGCTCATGAACCGGGCAGGGGTCACGCCCCCGTGACCTCCTCCAGCACGCCGGCGATGCGCCGCTCGCGGGTCTCGGGACGCTTGGCCTCCGACACTCCGCGCACGAGCTCCTTGCGTCGGCTGAGGGAGAGCGCGTCGAACGCCGTCCGTGCATCACCGGCGTCGAGCGCGGCGGCCAGGTCTGCGGGCACCTCGACGTCGCGCTCCGCCGTATCGAGAGCCACGGTCGCGTCGACCTCGTCGCCGATGTCGACGCCGAGCCCGGCGCGGACGGCCTTCGACAGTCCGATGACGTTCCGCCCATCCATCACGGCGAGCCGCACGCGAGCGGTGCGCCCGCCGATGCCGACGACGACCGCGGCCCGCTTGCCCCCGCCCAGTTCGGCGACCTGTGCGTCGGTCAGCTCGATCGCGGTCGCCGGCCCGAAGGGCGCCAGCACGGTGTGGATCTGCAGCATCATGCCACCATCCTCGCGGCCCCTGCCCGTCCCGTGAAGCCCGGATCCGCCGTTCGCCCGCGCACGCTAATGTTCGGCCCGTGACGTCTCCTTCCCTGCAGCGCCGGCTCGGCCTCGGCGACGCCGTGTTCATCGGTCTCGGCTCGATGATCGGCGCCGGCGTGTTCGCGGTGTGGGCGCCCGCGGCGGCCGCCGCGGGCACTGGTCTGCTGATCGGGCTGGCGATCGCCGCCATCGTCGCCTTCGGCAACGCGACCTCTTCGGCGCAGCTCGCCGCCGCGCATCCGACCTCGGGCGGCACCTACGCGTACGGGCGCGCGGAGCTCGGCCCGTGGTGGGGGTTCATCGCGGGGTGGGGCTTCGTGGTCGGCAAGACCGCCAGCTGCGCCGCCATGGCACTGACGTTCGCCGCGTATGCCGCGCCGAGCGGGTGGGAGCGTCCGGTGGCCGTCGCGGCGGTCGTGGTGCTCACCGCCGTGAACGGGTTCGGCGTCACGCGGACGGCGGGTGCCGCGCGCGTGATCGTGGTCGTGTCGCTCGGCGCGCTGGCGGCGGCGATCACGGCGGCATTCTCGGCGGGTGCGACCCCCGGGTGGCTGACGGCCGAGACGATGTGGTCGGGCGGCGGCTACGGCATCCTTCAGTCGGCGGGGCTGCTGTTCTTCGCGTTCGCCGGCTACGCGCGCATCGCGACGATGGGCGAGGAGGTGCGCGAGCCCCGTCGGGTGATCCCGCGGGCCATCGTCATCGCGTTCCTCATCGCGCTGGTGGTCTACGCGGTCGTCGCTGTCGGCGTGCTCAGCGCGCTGGGCCCGGCCGCGGTGGCCGCGTCGACCGAGCCGGTGGCCGATGCCGCAGCCGGGTCGGGATGGGCGTGGATCGGCCCGGTCGTGCGGGTCGGCGCCGCGGCCGCCTCGCTCGGAGCCCTTCTGGCGCTCATCGCCGGGGTCAGCCGCACGACGTTCGCCATGTCGCGCGAACGAGATCTCCCCGGCTTCCTCGACCGCGTGCACCCCCGCACGCACGTCCCGCTTCGCGCCGAGATCGTCATCGGCGCGGTCGTCGTGGTGCTGGTGGCGTTCATCGATCTGCGCGGGGCGATCGGGTTCTCGTCGTTCGGCGTGCTGCTGTACTACTTCGTCGCCAACGTGGCGGCCCTGCGCCAGCACCGGGAGGCGCGGCGCTACCCCGTCGCGCTGCAGATCGTGGGGGCGATCGGATGCCTCGTCCTGGCGGTGACGCTCCCCTGGCAGTCCGTCGTGGGCGGCGTGGTGGTCGTCGCGATCGGCGTGGCCTATCGCGTGCTCCGGCTCCGCCGCCGCTCGTGAGCTACGCCGGCGGCGCCTCGGCCGGTATGCCGAGATCGCGGATCAGGTAGATCCACGGGAAGGCGCGGCATCCCACCCGCCAGCCTTCGGCTTCTTCCGCCGCGAGCGAGGGGCGCCACAGGATGCGCCGGTGCGCCCACTGCGTCTCTGTGCGCACCATGCGGTGCGCCAGCATGCCGGCCTCCACGGTGTGCCAGCCCGCACGCCCCGCGATCTCCAGCTCGGCGAGCTCGTCGAACGCCGTGACCGGACCGAGCCAGCGCTCGGATTCGCCGGCGATGCCGGTCGCGGCGCCGAAACGCTGCTGCGCGGCCTGCCTCGACATACCCAGCTCGGCCCCGATGAGCGCCCAGCTGGCGCCGCCGGCGCGCGCGGCCTCGACCGAGCGCTGCAGGATGCTGCGCGCCTCAGCCTCGGCCCGCGCGCTGGCGGCGATCAGGGCCAGGTGATCCGCCACCCCGAGCGCGTCCGCGCCGTCGATGCGCGCCGCGGCGAGCACCGCACGCCCGACGGCGTCTGCAAGCTCTGTCATCCCCGGGGGTCGCGGCTCGGCAGCCATGCGGGGAGGGCTTGCGCGCCGGGTCGCCGCCGTCCGTTCCCGTAGCCCCAGAGATATGCGCCGATCAGCGCGAGGCCGACGCCCCCGCCGAGCGCGAAACCGCCCGCGAGTCCGCTCCATCCGAATCCGACCGCGAGCACCACGACGACCAGCCCGGCGACGATCGCCCCGATCGCGGCGCCGGTGTGGAAGCGATACAGGGGTGAGTTGGTCCGCGTCGAATCAGTCATGGTGTCAACCTAAACTTGACGACCCGGTGTGTCAACCGAAACTTGACACGGATGAAGGCTCCAGGACTCACTCGCGGCCCGGCGGTGATGCCGGACCCGCCGGCTCAGCCGAGCGGCTTCACCTCGAGCGCCGCGGCCGTCGTGCCCGGCGCGACGGTCGCGAACGCGGTGTAGCCGTCGGAAGCCGCGCGCTCGAGCAGCGCCTTCAGGTTCTTCGTCCGCTGTTCGAGCCGCACGCGCGAGCCCTGGCGCACGAGCGCGCCCTTCAGCGCGAGGAGGTCGGCCCCTGCCATGTCGCGGTCGTGGACCAGTACGACGGCCGGGGCTGCGGCATCCGTCTGCTCCGCCACCAGGTCGACGATCCGCTCGAAGCCGATGGAGAAGCCGACGGCCGGCACGTCCTGTCCGAGGAACCGGCCGATCATGCCGTCGTAGCGGCCGCCGCCGCCGAGCGAATAGTCGACCGAGGGGTGGGCCAGCTCGAAGATCGTGCCGGTGTAGTAGCCCATGCCGCGCACCAGGAACGGGTCGAACACGAGCGGGACGTCGCCGTCGATCCCGTCGCCCTCAGGCACCGGGCCGGCCGACGCACGCGCCGCGGCCGCCGCCTCGCCGATGCCGACGAGGTGCGCCACGATGTCGTCGGGCGCATCCGCCGGCAGCGCCTTGCGGATCTGGCGCTCGCCGTACGGGTGATACTCGAGGGTCATCGGACGGCGCAGGAACTCCTCGAACGCGTCGACCGCCGACGCCGTCGCGCCCCGCTCGCGGAGCTCGGCGACGATGCCCTCCGGCCCGATCTTGTCGAGCTTGTCGATCGTGATGAGCACGCCGGGGCGCTCCTCGGCGCCGAACCCGAAGGTGTCGAGCATCCAATCGAGGACGCGCCGGTCGTTGATCCGCACGCTCCCGCCTTCGAGTCCCAGGGCGTCGAGGGTGTCCAGCGTCGCGACGACCAGCTCGGCCTCGGCGCGCGCCGAGCCGTCTCCGATGATGTCGATGTCGCACTGCACGAACTGGCGGTACCGCCCCTTCTGCGGACGCTCGGCCCGCCACACCGGCGCGATCTGGATCGAGCGGAACACCGAGGGCAGCTGCCCGCGATTGGTCGCATAGAAGCGCGCGAGCGGCACGGTCAGGTCGTAGCGCAGCCCCAGGTCGGTGAGGCTCGCGGGGTCGTCCGCCCCGCCGCGGACGGCGTCGGCGTCGAGGCCCCGCTTGAGCACGTTGTAGGCGAGCTTCTCGTTGTCGCCGCCGATGCCGGCGTGGAGCCGCGAATACTCCTCCATGACGGGCGTCTCGATCTCGTCGAACCCGTGCGCACGGTAGCGCTCGCGGATGACGGCGAGCACGCGCTCGCGACGGGCCTTTTCAGCGGGGAGGAAGTCGCGCATGCCGCGCGGGGGATTGACGGATGCCACGGAACCATCCTCCCAGATGGTTGCGCGCCCATTTCCGGGCCGTCGAGCGAAGGACGAAGCGCCGCCAACATCGCCTCAGCGCGTTCTCAGCGCGTTCCGTCTCCCTCGTTGCTCGCTCGCTCGCGACCGATCGACTCGGCGGCGCGGATGTCGCGCTCGAGGTCGCGCAGGCGCTCGCGGAGGGCGCGCTCGGCGTCCCAGCCGTTCCCCCGGGCCGTTGCGACGAGCGCCAGCAGCGCGTCGCCCAGCTCGGCCTCGGTGCCGGCTGTACCGACGTCCGTCCCGCCGGAGTGGACACCCACCTGGGCCGCCTTCGACAGGAGCTTCTGCGCGAGGGCCAGGCTCGGCATCCGTTCGCTCACGCCGTCCAGCACGCTCGTCCGCGCGCTCTTCTCGGCCGCCTTCGCGGCGTTCCAGTGCACGAGGACCTCTTCGGGCGTGTTCGCGACGGCATCGCCGAAGACATGCGGATGCCGCCGCACCATCTTGTCGGTCAGGCCCCGCGCGACGTCGTCGATGTCGAAGGGCGCGTCCTCGTCGCGCGAGGCGATCTCGGCGTGGAACAGCACCTGCCAGAGCAGGTCGCCGAGCTCCTCGCGCAGCTCGTCGCGCGAGCCGTCCTCGACGGCGTCGATGAGTTCGGCGCTCTCTTCCACGAGGTAGGGCACGAGTGCGCGATGGTCGATCTGCTGCGTCCACACACAGCGGTCGCGGACGGCGCGCATGACGTCCGCCGCCTCGCGGAGCGGATCGGATGCGTCGTCGTCCGGCCGCGCGTCGGTCACGTCGTGGGGGATGCGGTCGTCGCCCGCTGCCGGTAATGCCATGCCCGCCACGATACGAGGCCTCCTGCCAGAATCAACGAGATCACCGACCCGGCGAGCACGCCGAGCGTGGCCTGGTCGCGCAGGGGCGGGGCATCCGTGAAGGCGAGCTCGGACAGGAGCAGCGACACGGTGAAGCCGATGCCGCCGAGCGCCCCGGCGGCGACGAGGTCGGCGAACGCGAGGGGCGGGGCACTCCCCCGGTGCGTGACGCGCAGCGAGAGCCAGCCGAACGCCGCGATGCCGACGATCTTGCCGACCGGCAGCGCCACCAGCACGCCCCAGAACGCCGGCGACAGCTGCGAGAGCGGTACCGAGGGGATGACGACGAGTGCGGCGGAGAAGGCGAAGACGGGCAGCACGATCACGTTCACCCAGGGCTCGAGCGCGTGCCGCACCCGCAGCGCCGGCTGCTGCGCCATCGCGAGGCCCAGCACGACACCGGCGATCGTGGCGTGCACGCCCGACAGGTACACCAGCACCCAGGTCGTGATCGCGAGCAGCACGAGGAGGACTGCGATCGGCACCCGGCCGCGCGTGTCGAGCTGCCTGCTCAGGATGCCGAACGCGACGACCGCGACCGCCGCCCCGGCGAGCGCCGCGATGTTGACGCCGTCGGTGAAGAGCACCGCGATGAAGATGATGCCGACGATGTCGTCGAGGATCGCCAGCGCGAGCAAGAACACGCGCAGCGCCGCCGGCAGGCCCTTGCCGAACACCGCCAGCACGCCCAGGGCGAAGGCGATATCGGTCGCGGTCGGAATCGGCCATCCGGCGGTGGCGTCCGATCCCCACGCGAACGCCGCGTAGATCGCGATCGGCACGAGAACACCGCCGGCGGCGGCGATCGCGGGCTGCATCGCCTTGCGGGCCGAGTTCAGCTGTCCGCTGGTGAGCTCGTACTGCAGCTCGACGGCCACGACGAAGAAGAAGACCGCCAGCAGGCCGTCCTTGATCCAGTGCGACAGGCTGAGCTCGAACACGCCTGGGATGCCGAGCTTCGCGTGCATCGCCGCATCCACGGCGGGCCACAGGGCCGAGTTGGCGACGAACAGGCCGAGGCCGGCTGCGACGAGCAGGATGATGGCGGGAAAGCGGGCGGAGCGCAGAAGCGACATGGGGCCTCCGTGAAGGATCGCGGGTCGACCGCGTTTCCGGGTCGACGATGGTGCGCCGACCAGACTTCCCGGCTCTCCACGGGCCAGTGTAGCGATCCGGCGCCCTCGCGCACGGCAGGCCGGCGGAGTCGTCGTCACACAACGTCGGCCGTGACGGCGCGGCGATGGCGCGCCGTTAGCCTGGAGAGATGCGTGAACTCACCCAGACCGAAGCGATCGACCTCGTCGGCCGATACGAGGCGGAGCAGGCCATCCCCGAGCAGATGCGCAGCGACGTGCGCATGCTCGGGACGCTCCTCGGTCAGGTCCTGCGCGAGAGCGGATCGCCCGGACTCTACGAGGACGTCGAGCGCCTGCGCACGGCGACCATCCAGGCGTACACCGACGAGACCCCCGAGGCCTTCGCCCGCGCCGCCGCGATCGCCGACTCCTTCACGATCGCCCGCGCCGACGAGGTCGCCCGGGCGTTCACCGCGTACTTCCACCTCGTCAACCTCGCCGAGGAGCACCAGCGCGTGCGCATCCTCCGCGAGCGCGACGGTCGGCCCGACCGTGAGCAGGCGACCGACTCGGTCGCCGCGGCCTTCGTGCGGCTGGCCGCCGAGGTCGGCGACGACACGGCGCTGCGGCGCCTGCAGAGCATGCGGTTCCACCCCGTCTTCACCGCCCACCCGACCGAGGCGCGGCGCCGCGCGGTGTCGACCAGCATCCGCCGCCTCGCCGTACTGCTCGAGCAGCACGACGCCGCACTGAACGGCGGTGCGAACCAGCAGCGGGCCGATCAGCGACGCGCGCAGCGGCGCATGCTCGAGGAGATCGACACGCTGTGGCGCACCGCGCCACTGCGGGCCGAGAAGCCCGCTCCTACCGACGAGGTGCGCGCGGTGATGGCGGTGTTCGACGACACCCTCTACACCGCCGTGCCGCACGTCTATCGACGCGTGGACGACGCGCTGCAGGGTCCCGCGGCCGGCGCCCGTGCCCCGATCGTGCGCCCGTTCGTGCGCGTCGGCTCGTGGGTGGGCGGCGATCGCGACGGCAACCCGTTCGTGACGGCCTCCGTCACCCGCAAGGCCTCCGCGATCGCCAGCGAGCATGTGCTGCTGGGCCTGGCCCGCACCGCCGGCCGCATCGGCCGCACGCTGACGCTCGACGCGACGACCACTCCCCCGAGCGATGCCCTGCTCGCCCTCTGGCAGCGCCTGAAGGCGGCCGACGAGGACGCCGCGAACGACATCGCGCAGAGGTCGCCCGACGAGCCGCACCGCCGGATCGTGCTGCTGATCGCACGCAAGATCGAGGCGACGCGCGCCCGCGACGCCGACCTCGCGTATGCCGACCCCGAGCATCTGCTCGCCGATCTCCGCGTCGTGCAGGATTCGCTCGTGCAGGCCGGCGCTTCCCGCCAGGCGTACGGGCACCTGCAGCAGCTGCTGTGGCAGGTCGAGACGTACGGGTTCCACCTCACCGAGCTCGAGGTGCGCCAGCACTCGGCCGTGCACGCCAAGGTGCTCGCGGAGCTCGAGTCCGCCGAGAAGGCGGGGGGCGAAGGCGCCGGCGCACCGCGCAGTGAGCTCGCCGAAGAGGTGCTCGACGTCATCCGCACCGTCGGCTTCCTGCAGGAGCGGTACGGCCCGCGCGCGGCCGGGCGCTACATCGTGTCGTTCACCCGATCCGCCGACGACCTGGCCGCCGTGCACAAGCTGGCCGCGTACGCGGTCGGCCCCGACGGCCGGCCGCCGGTGCTCGACGTCATCCCGCTGTTCGAGACGTTCGCCGATCTGCAGGCCGCGCCCCGGATCCTCGCCGAGATCGTCGAGCACCCCGAGTTCGCGGCACGCCTGGAGGCCACCGGTCGCCGCCTCGAGGTGATGCTGGGCTACTCGGACTCGTCGAAGGACGTCGGCCCGGTCGCCGCCAACCTCGCGCTGTACGAGGCGCAGGCCGAGATCGCGGCATGGGCGGACGAGAACGGCATCGAGCTCACGCTGTTCCACGGGCGTGGCGGAGCGCTGGGCCGCGGCGGCGGCCCCGCGAACTCCGCGATCATGGCGCAGCCGCCGCACTCCGTGGACGGGCGCTTCAAGCTCACCGAGCAGGGCGAGGTGATCTTCGCCCGCTACGGCGACCCCGCGATCGCGATGCGGCACATCGACCAGGTCGCGGCGGCCATCCTGCTCGCGTCGTCGCCGTCCAACGAGGAGCGCAACCGCGCCGCCGCGGAGAAGTACGCGGGCATCGCGGCGACGCTGGACGCAGCATCCCGCGAGCGCTTCTTCTCGCTGGTGAAGGCTCCCGGCTTCGCCCCGTGGTTCGCCCGCGTCACCCCCATGGAGGAGATCGGCCTGCTGGCGCTCGGTTCGCGGCCGGCACGCCGGGGACTCTCCGTGGAGTCCCTCGAGGACCTCCGCGCCATCCCCTGGGTGTTCGCGTGGACGCAGGCGCGCATCAACCTCGCCGGATGGTTCGGCCTGGGCACGGCCCTCGAAGCAGTCGGCGACGAGCCGCTGCTGCGGCAGGCGTACCAGGAGTGGCCGCTGTTCCGCACGCTCATCGACAACGTGGCGATGAGCCTCGCCAAGACGGACGACCGCATCGCGCGGCACTATCTGGAACTCGGCGACCGTGACGATCTGGCCGCGCTGGTGCGTGACGAGATGCGGCTGACGCGCGACTGGGTGATCCGCATCACCGACGGGACGGAGCTGCTCGGCAACAAGCCGGTGCTGCAGCGCGCGGTGAAGATGCGCAGCCCCTATGTCGACGCGCTGTCGCTGCTGCAGCTGCGCGCGCTGCGGGCGCTCCGCGAGACTCCCGAGGGCGCGACGGTCGATCCCGAGCTGCAGCGGCTGCTGCTGCTCTCCGTCTCGGGAGTCGCCGCCGGCCTCCAGAACACCGGCTGACCCGCGCCGACTGCGGCGACACGCGCGTCGCACCCGTGATCGACGACGGCCGCGGCGTACCGTAGCGGCCATGGCACGGAACGTCGTCGCCGAAGTCTGCCCCCAGTGCGGGTCGCTCGATGTGCGGGCGAGTGAACCGCGGTGGTTCCGCATCGAATGGGATCGCCGCGACGCCGTCGATGACGGCTCCGTCGATCGCCTCGAATTCGCCTGTCGCGACTGCGGCTCGCTCTGGGAGTGACACGAGCGGATCACGGATGCCGCGGCCCGGCGCCCGCGGCACACCCGCCGTGCGACCGCGGCCGGTCGGCTCAGCGAGCGGTCTGGTGATCGAAGGCCCCGCGGCCTGATCGAGCCTTGAACGGGTCCCCAGACGGCCCATGTCGGCGAGACCATGGCCTCGGCCCCGCGAAGGCCAGCGCCGCGGCGGACGTCAGTCGATGCGACGGTCGTCGGCGTGACGCGCGAGGCTGCGGCCGTAGCGCTCGGTGAGCTGCACCATGAGGTCGGGCGTCTCGCGGTCGAGCCCGAAGACGTACCCGGGAAAGTCGAGTTCGCGCTGCGCGGCCCAGATCTCCTCGTGGCGGTCAGGCGGCAGGACCTGCACAGGATCGCCCACGGCCACCCAGCCGATCGGCACCGTCGAATCGGCAGGCAGCGTCGTGCGCAGGTGCACGACGGCGTTGATCCGCACCTCACTGCGCGCCCCGATTCGGGCGCCGTTGAACACGCGCGTGCCCGTCGCGAGGAACACCTCCTCCTCGACGACGGCTCCCGAGATGCTCGCCATCGGGCCGACCAGCACGTGATCGGCGATGTGCACGGGATTGGTCGCGGTGGCGCGGATGAGCGCGTTCTCCATGACGATGACGTTCTCGCCGAGGGTGATCGCACCGCCTTCGGCGGTGATCACCGCGCCGTGCAGGATCTGGCACTCGGCGCCGATCTCGACGTCGCCGCTGATCACCGCGGTCGCGGCGACGACCGCGTCGGGATGGATGCGGGGCTGCGCCCCGAGGTGCTCGAAACGCATCGTTCTTCCTCCGTCGGTGGTGGATCGATGCCAGCGTAGTGCGGCGCATCCGCATCGCACTCGATCGCCGGCGCGCGTGCGTCAGCGCGGGTGCTCCGTCAGGCGCCAGTAGTAGCCGCTCGGATCGAGCACCCGGAAGTCGCGCAGGCCCCACGGCTGCACCCGCACGTCGTCGTCGACGGGCCAGCCCTCGTCGGCGATCCGCCGGCGGGCGGCATCCAGATCGTCCATCTCGAGCACGAGCTCCACTCCCACCGGCGGGCGGCGCGGCGCGGGATCGACCGACGCGCGCCGGGCCGCCCCGACGCGCACACGACCGAGCTCGAGCGCGACGTACGGCCACTCGACGTGCCGCTCATCGCGCACGAGCGTGAACCCCAGCACGCGGACGTAGAAGTCGACCGCCCGGTCGAGGTCGTCGGGGAAGATCTCGATCCGAAGGTCGGCCGCCATGCCACCACCCTCTCGCACGCGCAGCGCTCAGGCGTTGACGGCCGCGTCGGCCGCGGCATCCGTGTCGGTCTTCTTCGGCGGCCACAGCTGCTCGATCAGCTGTGCGACCCAGGCGATGAGCTCGTCGTCGCGCAGCGGCTCCCCACCGGCTGACGGGAGCGGCACGACCATCGCCTCGCCGCCGGCGACCAGCTTGGCCTTGGGATGCAGCCGCTGCAGGCGCACCCGCATCGAGTCGGGCAGGTCCGCCGGCGCGATGCGCAGGTTCGGGCCCATCGCGACGACGTCGGCCAGCCCCGCCTGGCCCGCGCGCCGGCGCAGCCGCGCGACCGCGAGCAGTCCCTCGACGTCGGCCGGGGGTTCGCCGTAGCGGTCGGTCAGCTCTTCGACGACGAGGTCGATCGCGTCCGGCTGCGCGGTGACGGATGCCGCCGCCGAGAGCTTCTGATACGCCTCGAGCCGCAGCCGCTCGCTGTCGATGTACGACTCCGGGATGCGTGCCTGCACGGGCAGCTCGAGGCGGAGCTCGGCGGGTCCCTCGGTCTCTTCACCGCGGAACGTGGCGACGGCCTCACCGATCATGCGAAGGTACAGGTCGAAGCCGACGCCCGCGATGTGACCGGCCTGCTCGGCGCCCAGGAGATTGCCGGCGCCGCGGAGCTCGAGGTCCTTGAGCGCGACCTGCATGCCGGAGCCGAGGTCGTTGTTGACCGCGATGGTCTCCAGGCGGTCGGCAGCGGTCTCGCTGAGCGGCTTCATGTCGTCGTAGAGGAAGTACGCGTAGGCGCGCTCACGCGCACGACCGACGCGTCCGCGCAGCTGGTGCAGCTGGCTGAGACCGTACTTGTCGGCGCGGTCGATGATGATCGTGTTGGCGTTGGAGATGTCGAGACCCGTCTCGACGATCGTCGTGCAGACGAGGACGTCGGAGCGGCGCTCCCAGAACGCGTCGACGACCTCTTCGAGGGCGTGCTCGCCCATCTGCCCGTGCGCCACCGCGATGCGCGCCTCGGGCACCAGCTCGGCGAGCTCCGCCGCGACGCGCTGGATCGACTGCACCCGGTTGTGCACGTAGAACACCTGTCCCTCGCGCAGCAGCTCACGGCGGATCGCGGCGGTGATCTGCTTGTCGTTGCGCGGGCCGACATACGACAGGATCGGATGCCTGTCCTCGGGCGGCGTCTGCAGCGTCGACATCTCGCGGATGCCCGTCACCGCCATCTCAAGCGTGCGCGGGATGGGCGTCGCGCTCATCGCGAGGATGTCGACGTTGGTCTTGAGCTTCTTGAGCTGATCCTTGTGCTCGACGCCGAAGCGCTGCTCCTCGTCGATGATCATGAGCCCGAGGTCCTTGAAGATCACCTTCTCGGTGAGGATCCGGTGCGTGCCGATGACCATGTCGACGGTGCCGTCGGTGAGCCCGGCGAGCACCTCGCGCGCCTGCTTGTCGGTCTGGAAGCGCGAGAGCGCCTTCACCTTCACCGGGAAGCCGGCGAAGCGCTCGGTGAACGTCTCGAGGTGCTGCTTGACGAGCAGGGTCGTCGGCACGAGCATCGCGACCTGCTTGCCGTCCTGGATGGCCTTGAACGCGGCGCGCACGGCCACCTCGGTCTTGCCGAAGCCCACGTCGCCCGAGAGCAGCCGGTCCATCGGGATCGGCTTCTCCATGTCGGCCTTGATCTCGTCGATGGTCTGCAGCTGGTCGGGCGTCTCGGCGAACGGGAACGCCTCCTCGAGCTCGCGCTGCCAGGGCGTGTCGGGCCCGAACGCGTGACCCTTCGACGCCATCCGCGCCGAGTACAGCTTGACGAGCTCGACCGCGATGTCTCGCACGGCACGGCGGGCCTTGCTCTTGGCCTGCGCCCAGTCACTGCCGCCCATCTTCGACAGCGCCGGCGCCTCCCCGCCGACATAGCGGGAGAGCAGGTCCAGCTGATCCGTGGGCACGAAGAGCTTGTCGCCGGGGTAGCCGCGCTTGGACGGCGCGTACTCCAGCACGAGGTACTCCCGCACGCTCTTGACCGCGTTGCGCCCGCCGCTGGAGACCTCGCGCTGCGTCAGCTCGACGAACTTGCCGATGCCGTGCGTCGCGTGCACGACGTAGTCGCCCGCCTTCAGCTGCAGCGGATCGACGACGGCCTTGCGCCGCGACGCGAGCTTCTTGACGACGCGCGAGTCGCCGCCGATCGTGCGGCCGTAGAACTCGGACTCCGTGAGCACGGCGAGCTTGGCGTCCGCCACCTCGAACCCGCGTTCCAGCACGCTCAGCACGACGTGGACGACGCCGGGCTCCGGCGCCTCGAGCACCTCGTCGACCCGGCGCGCGGCGATGCCGCGCTCGGCGAGCACATCACGCGCACGCTCGACGAGCCCCGTACCGGATGCGGACACCACGACGCGCCAGCCGTCCGCCAGGAGTGTGCCGACATGGGCGGTCGCGCCCTCGACGTTGCCCTGGAAGGACGGCACCGCAGAGCCCGGCACGCGGATCGCGGCAGCCGCCTCGAGCGCGACGTCGATGTCGTCGTCGATGAGACCCTCGGCCGCGGCATCCGCCTGTCCCGAGTCGAAGGCGCTGAGACTCCACCACACACCGCCGCGCGCGCGTGCCGCCGCTCGCAGCGCCGGCAGGGTCAGGAAGTCGCCGGCGCCGAGGTCGACCGGGGTGCTCGCACCTGCGGTCGCGGCGCTCCAGGCCGCCTCGAGGAATTCGCGATTCGTGTCGCCCAGCGTGATGGCGCGCGCCACGGCGCGCTCCGGGTCGACGAGGGCGACGGCGGATCCCTCGGGCAGGTAGTCGACGACAGTCACGAGCCGGTCGACGACGGCGGGGAGCAGCGACTCCATGCCCTCGACGGGGATGCCCTCGGCCATCTTCTCGAGCATGCCCGCGAGGCCCGGGAACTCGCCCTTCATCTCCCGCGCGCGGCCGCGCACCGCCTCGGTGAGCAGCAGTTCGCGACTCGGCAGCAACGTGACCTCGCGCACCTCGCCGGGCAGTGACCGCTGATCGGCGACCGAGAAGGCGCGCATCTCGTCCACCTCGTCGCCGAAGAATTCGACACGGTACGGGTGCGGGGCGGTCGGCGGGAAGACGTCAAGGATGCCGCCGCGCACCGCGAACTCGCCGCGACGCGAGACCATGTCGACTCGATGGTAGGCGAGCTCGACGAGGCGGGCCGAGACATCGCCGAGGTCGTGTCCGCGGGCGCCCACGGCGAGCTCGATGGGCGGCACGTCGGTGAGCCCCGCGGCAAGGGGCTGGATGGCGCCCCGCACGGACGCGGTGATGACGAGCGGCGTCGTGGCATCCCAGCGTGCGATGCGGGTGAGCACCTCGAGACGTGCGCCGACGGTCTCGGCGCTGGGGCTCAGCCGCTCGTGCGGGAGCGTCTCCCACGCCGGGAAGTGCAGCACCTCGGCACCGGGCAGCATCGCGCCCAGTGCGGGGCCGAGGGACTCCGCCCGGCGGCCCGTGGGGGCGACCAGCAGCACGAGCGGTGGCTTGCCGGCCGCGCGGCGGCGTTCGATGAGAGCGGCGAGAAGCGGAGCGTCGAGCCCTTCGACCAGCGAGAAGTCGGCGTCGACGGATGCCGCGGCCACCGCATCCCGAAACGGCTCAGCATGCTCGAGGGCGCGAACGATCCCGGGAACTGTCACCGCACGAGTCTACGGCGCAGGTCCGACACCGAGCTCCGCCGCCGCAGCCCTGATGGCGAGCCCGCCGCGGCTGGCATAGGCGAGCTCTGCCGCAGCCCCGAGAGGCGAGCTCCGCCGCAGCTCGGTCGCGGCAGCGCCGAAACGACGCGCCGCCGCTGACGAGGCGTCGTGCGGCCCTCCTAGGATGAGCCTGTGAGTCAGCCCTCCGCTCCCGACGCGCCCCAGAACCCGCCCGTTCCGCCCGGCGCGTGGGCTCCCCCCGCGTCCCCGCCGTTCGGCGCGCCCGCAGGCTCGGGCGCCGATCAGCCGCCAGGGGCCGCCGGCCCCGGCGTGACGCCCGGGGTTCCGGCCGGATGGGCCGTCCCGCCTGCCGGCGCCTACGCCCCGCCGCCGGGGTACGCACCGCCCGCGGGGTACGCGGTGTCCCCGGTCGCGGCCACCGGGCAATACGGCACAGGCGCACCCGTCCAACGAAGCGGCGTGCTCGGTGTCGTCGCCCTGGCGCTGGCGCTGGTCGCAACCGTCGGCGCCGCCATCGTCGGCGCGATCGCCAGCTACAACATCGGGCTCGGTGCCGGTCGACAGATCTCGGCGCGGGCGTTCGATGGCGACTTCGACTGGTCGGTCCTGTCGCCCGTCCGCGACTGGGTGCTGCTCGGCGAGGTCTCGTTCTGGGTCGGCACAGTGCTCGGCATCTGGGCTCTCGTGCAGGGCATCGTCGCGATCGTCACCGCCCGGGGTCGTGGCGCCGGCATCGCCGCCGTGATCGTCGCCGCTGTGGGGCCGATCGTCTTCGGCGCCGTGGTGCAGGGCTTCCTCACCGCCGGGCTCTCCGCCGGCACCGGCGTCGGCGGCTGATCCGCGAGCGCGTCGGCGCGCGGCATCCGTCTGTCCTGTGCACGTTCTTCAGCTGAGGACGAGAGCCGAGATGAGGAGCCCGCTCGGGCCACCGCCCCGCATCTCGGCACGCTTCCTCAGTGGAGGATGAGGCCCCGACGGGGCGCGACCACCCTGCCTCGCCCATCATCCCTGCGCCCGCTCCTCAACTGAGGACGAGAGCCGAAATGAGGGGCTCCTGGGCGTACCGCCCCGCACCTCGGCACGCTTCCTCAGTTGAGGAAGCGCCGAGGCCCGACGCCTCCCTCAGACGCGCGGGGCGTGGTGCTTCTGCTGTGCGGCGAGCAGCCCCTCGGCCACCAGCTGCTCGACCGCGTCGGCGGCATCGCCGACGAGGATCGGGAGGTTCTTGCGCTCGGTGGCGCCGAACGGGTCGAGCACCCAGTCGGCCGGGTCCTGGCGGCCCGCGGGGCGGCCGATCCCGACGCGGACGCGCGCGAACTCCCCGGTGTCGAGCGCCTTCGCGACGTCGCGCACGCCGTTGTGGCCGCCGTGGCCACCGCCGGTCTTGAGCTTGATCGTGTCGAACGGGATGTCGAGCTCGTCGTGCACCACGACCACATGGTCCGGCTCGATGCCGTAGAACTTCACGAGCCCGGCGACGGGCCCGCCTGACACGTTCATGAACGTATTCGGCTTCGCGAGGATGAGCTTCGGACCGCCCGGGCGCAGCCAGGTCTCGACGACGCGCGCGTTCGCCTTGTGCGCCTTGAAGGACTCGCCACGCCGCCCGGCGAGCTCATCGACGACGAGCTGCCCGACGTTGTGCCGCGTGAGCTCATAGCGCGGACCGGGGTTTCCCAGCCCGACGACCAGCCACGTCTCTGCCATGTCATCCATCCTGCCCGAGCGGCGAGGCGCCCGACGAAAAGAAGCGAGGGGGCGCGGCATCCGCACCCCCTCGCCTTCCTGAAGGCGATTACTCGCCGGCGGACTCTTCGGAAGCCTCGGCCTGCTCGGCAGCGGTCTCGGCGTCGGCCTCGGCGATCTCGTCCTCGGCGGCCAGCGTCGCCGACGGCACCGAGATGGCGACGATGAGCAGCTCGGGGTCGGCCATGAGCACCGAGCCCTTCGGCAGCTTGAGATCGGCGGCCGTGATGTGCGTGCCGTCCTCGAGGCCCTCGACGTCGAGCTCGATGTGCTCGGGGATGTGCGTGGCCTCGGCCTGGATGGTGACCGTCGTGTTCTCGAGGTTCGCGATGGTGCCGGGAGCGGACTCACCCACGACCTGGATCGGCACCTCGATCTCGACCTTCTCGCCCTTCTTCACGACGAGCAGGTCAATGTGCTCGATGACCTGGTGCACCGGGTCCTTCTGCACGTCCTTGACGAGCGTGAGCTGCGACTTGCCGTCGAGGTCGAGCTCGAGCACCGCGTTGGCGCGGCGGATCAGCAGCGAGACCTGGTGGCCGGGCAGCGCGACGTGTACGGGGTCGGTGCCGTGACCGTAGATGACGGCGGGGATCTTGCCGGCGGCGCGGAGGCGGCGGGCGAAGCCCTTGCCGAAGCTCTCGCGGAACTCGGCCTGGACCTTGGTATCGGGCTCGGACGACATTGGGGTTCTCCTTGTGGGCGCAATGGCCCGGTAAGCTGCGGCGCGTGGCCGTTCTGAGTCGGCCTGCGCGGTGGCGGGCCCGGGTATTCGGGGTGTCTTCGACTCGAACGCGCACGCGTGAGGAAAGCCGTTTGGGCCGCCTTCACCGCGTCGATCACGGATGCCGCAGCCCGCCAGAATCGACGGGCGCGAGGCATCCCTCGCCGAAGTTCGAGACGAGTCTACCAGCGCCCCCGCTACGATGAGGAACGCACCTGCTTCCCGCTCCCTACGGAGGACCCCATGGACTACGGCTTCTGGAGCCACGCTCTCTTCTGGCTCATCGGCGCCATGGCCGCGGTCGGGGCCGTCGGCGCGGTGCTGGCGTTCTGGAGCCTCGGACGCCAGGGCTACCGCAAGGACTGATACCGCTCGAGCGCGGCGACCGCCGCATCGACGACGTCGGCCAGCGGCGGATCGCCCGCGACGACGACGCCCGGCTCATCGGGTTCGAGATGCTCCAACGTGCGCAGCTGCGAAGCCAGCAGCGACGACGGCATGAAGTGCTCGCGCGTGCCCATGCGACGCGCCAGCTCGTCACGCGGCACACGCAGCTCGACGAAGACGACGCCCGGGGCACCCGCGCGGATCCGCTCCCGGTAGCGCCGCGCGAGCGCCGAGCACGCCATCACCACTCCCCCGGGCGCATCGTGCAGCGTCGTCGCGACGACATCGAGCCACGGCATCCGATCATCGTCGTCCAGCGGGATGCCCGCGACCATCTTGGCGACGTTGGCGGCGGGATGCAGGTCGTCGGCATCGATGAACGGCAGGCCGAGACGCTGCGCCAGCGCGAGACCGACGACGGATTTGCCGGAACCGCTCGGCCCCATCACGACGACGCGCACCATCGGCCGGGGCCGCGACTCGTCGGTGGCCCGCACCGCCGGTTTCGGCACCGAGTGCGCCGGAAGGGAGGGCTCGCTCACGTCGGCCACGGTAGCCCACCGCCCCACGCCGGTCACAGTCGGCCGCGCGCGGCTGTGAGCGTCCCGCCGCTGCGGTGTAACACGGACGCGCCAGACTCTAGGCTGAAAGAGACGACTTAACCTCAGGAGCGCGTGTGTCTTCGAACGACCCTTCAGCGAGCGGCAACCAGGCCGGGACCAGCATCTCGACGGATCAGGACCAGGCTCCTGACGAGGCGACGACCGCGCACGAGGCGGCGCCGGCGCCGGAGGACGTGCCCCGCCCGACGCCCGAGCCGGAGGGGCCCGCCGCCGATCGCGTGGCGACGGCGAACATCGGCGTCGTGGGTCTGGCTGTGATGGGCTCGAACCTCGCGCGCAACCTCGCCAGCCGCGAGGGCAACACCGTCGCGGTGCACAACCGCAGCCGGTCCAAGACCGACGAGCTGCTCGCCGCCCACCCGGAGGCCGGCTTCGTGCCCGCGTTCTCGTACGAGGAGTTCGCCGCGTCGCTGCAGAAGCCGCGCGCCGCGATCATCATGGTCAAGGCCGGGCGCCCCACCGACGCCGTCATCGACGCGCTGGTCGAGGTGTTCGAGCCGGGCGACATCATCGTCGACGGCGGCAACGCGCTGTTCACCGACACGATCCGCCGCGAGAAGGCCGTGCGCGAGACGGGCATCAACTTCGTCGGCGCCGGTATCTCCGGCGGCGAGGAGGGCGCCCTGAACGGCCCGTCGATCATGCCCGGCGGCTCGGACGAGTCGTGGGTGACCCTCGGCCCGATCCTGAAGTCCATCGCGGCGGTCGCCGAGGGCGAGCCCTGCGTCACGCACATCGGCCACGACGGCGCCGGCCACTTCGTGAAGATGGTGCACAACGGCATCGAGTACGCCGACATGCAGCTCATCGCCGAGGCGTACGACCTCATCCGGCGCGGCACCGGCAAGACGCCGGCCGAGATCGCCGACGTCTTCGCCGAGTGGAACCGCGGCGAGCTGGAGTCGTACCTCATCGAGATCACCGCCGAGGTGCTGCGCCAGGTGGATGCCGAGACCGGCAAGCCGCTCGTCGACGTCATCCTCGACCAGGCCGGCGCCAAGGGCACCGGCGCCTGGACCGTGCAGACGGCACTGTCGCTCGGCGTCCCGGTGTCGGGCATCGCCGAGGCCACGTTCGCCCGGTCGCTGTCGTCGCACCCCGAGCAGCGGGAGGTCTCGCGCGAGCTGCCCGGTGCCGAAGAGGACCTCGAGGTCGAGGACGCCGAGGCGTTCATCGAGGACGTGCGCCTGGCGCTCTACGCGTCGAAGATCGTCGCCTATTCGCAGGGCTTCGACGAGATCCGGGCCGGCGCCGCCGAGTACGACTGGACGATCGACCTCGGCGCCGTCTCGAAGATCTGGCGCGCCGGCTGCATCATCCGCGCCCAGTTCCTGAACCGCATCGCCGACGCGTACGACGAGACGCCCGACCTGGCCGTGCTGCTGACCGCGCCGTACTTCGTCGAGGCACTCGGCCGCGCGCAGGGCGCATGGCGCCGGATCGTGTCGACGGCGGCGGGCGCCGGCATCCCCGCACCCGCCTTCTCGTCGTCGCTCTCGTACTACGACGGCTTGCGCGCGGAGCGACTGCCGGCGGCGCTCATCCAGGGACAGCGCGACTTCTTCGGGGCGCACACCTACAAGCGCATCGACAAGGACGGCACCTTCCACACGCTGTGGTCGGGCGACCGCACCGAGATCGAGGCCGAAGACACCCACTGACGCGGGCGCGTCGAACCGACGCGTTCCCGCAGACGACGAGGGCGGATCTCCATCAGGGGATCCGCCCTCGTCGCGTCTTGTGCCGGTTCCGCGGGTCAGCCGGCGGCCCCGCCGTTCGGCACGGGCTTCACGTTGTGGTTGCGGCAGAACACGTTGCCCGGATCCCACGTGTGCTTGATGGCGGCGAGACGGGCCATCGTCGCCGGCGGGTACATGCGCTGGGCGATCGCCTCGTCCGTCGAGACGCTGAAGTTGCCGTAGACGCCCGATCCCTTGGCCTCGATGGCGTCCCACGCGGCGTTGGCCGCCGCACGCCCCGCGTCGTCGAGCATGCCCGGGATGTCGAAGGCCCCCGCCATCGCGAACCACGTCGCGTCGCGCGCGGGGAAAGCGGTGTCGTCCTGGGCCACATCGGCGTAGGCGCCGCCGAGGGACCGCAGCATCACGACCGAGGCCGGATGCTGCTCCCGGAACGCGACGAGGCGATCGATCGCCTCGTCGTCGAGCACCCCCAACAGGGTGTTGCCGCCGACGAAGCCGGGCATCGGGCGCTCGGGGTCGAACTCGGGAGCCTCCATCAAGACGTCGGGGTAGTCCTGCACGCCGAAGTCCCGCTCGGTGACGCCGGGGGCATCGGCGAGCGGCGCCAGCGCTCGACGCGCGGCGTCCTCGTCGGTGCCGACCCAGACGGCGGTGATCGAAGCGCCTGCCGGCGCATTGGGATCCATGGCCGGCACGTCCATGTAGGTGACCGTGAGGTCGCGCGGCGCGTCGGCCATCACCTCGCGCAGCGCGCGCAGCACGGGGCGGGCATCGCCCTCGAGCCCGTAGACGGCGTGGACGACGCCGTCGAGCGGGTGCGCCTCGAAGTCGAACCGCGTCACGACGCCGAAGTTGCCGCCACCGCCGCGCAGAGCCCACAGGAGCTCGGGGTGGGACGTCTCGCTCACCTCGACCACATCGCCGCGGGCGGTGACGAGCTGCGCGCCCACCAGCTGGTCGGCGGCCAGTCCCCACGCCCGCACCATCCAGCCGATGCCGCCGCCGAGCGTGAGACCGCCCACGCCGACCGATGCCGTGTCGCCGGAGCTGAGCCCCAAGCCGCGTTCGGCGAGGGCGTGGGCGACGCCACCCCAGAGGGCACCGCCGCCGACGCGCACGCGCGTTCCTTCGACGGCGACGGTGTCCAGCGCGGAGATGTCGAGGGTGAGGCCGCCGGGAACCCCGCCCCAGGCGCTGTGGCCGCCGCCCCGGATCATGATCTCGAGACGTTCGGCGGAGGCGTAGCGGACGGCGCCGCGCACATCGTCGACGCTGGCGGCGCGAATGACGGCAGCGGGCTCGCCGATGCCGGAGTGGAAACGACGGGCGGACTCCCATTCGGAGTCGCCCGGGCGGATGACGGTGCTGACGGAGCCGGCACTGAGGTCGTCGTTGCTCATGACCGCAACGCTAGGACCCGCCGCCGACATCGGGGAAGATGTTCGCCGTCAGCGAGCGGGCGTCGTCCGCCGCGACGTCCGCGTCCGGGCGTAGGCTCGCGGGCGTGACGAGCATCCTCTACATCGGCGGCACCGGAACGATCAGCGCGGCGTGCGTACGCCGCTCCGTGGCTCTCGGGCACGACGTCTCAGTGCTCAACCGCGGCAGTGCACGACGTCCGCTGCCGTCCCAGGTCGAACTGATCGAGGCCGACGTGCGCGACGCGGCCGCCGTGCGCAGCGCCCTTGGCGACCGCCGGTTCGATGTCGTGGCCGAGTTCCTGGCCTTCACGCCCGAGCACATCGCGACCGATCTCGAGCTGTTCGAAGGACGCACCGGCCAATACGTGTTCATCAGCTCGGCATCCGCGTACGAGAAGCCGCCTCGCCGGATGCCGGTGACGGAGTCCACGCCGCTGCGCAACCCGTTCTGGCAGTACTCGCGCGACAAGATCGCGTGCGAGGACGTTCTCGTGGCCGCACACCGCGAGCGCGGCCTGCCGGTGACCGTCGTGCGACCGTCGCACACCTACGACGAGCGGCTGCTGCCCACGCTCGGCGGCTGGACCGACATCGCGCGGATGCGTGCGGGGCGCCCCGTCATCGTCCACGGCGACGGCACGACCCAGTGGACCATCACGCATTCCGACGATTTCGCCGTGGCGTTCACCGGACTTCTGGGCAATCCGGCGGCGATCGGCGAGGCGTTCACCATCACGGGGACGCACGCGCCCACCTGGAACCAGATCTACGGCTGGCTGGCCGATGCCGCGGGCGTCGACTCCCCCGACCTCGTGCACGTCGCCTCCGACACGATCGCGGCGTTCGCACCGGACCTCGGGCCGACCCTCATCGGCGACAAGGCCCACTCCATGCTGTTCGACTCGTCGAAGGTGACGCAGCTCGTTCCCGAGTTCCGCACGACGATCACGTTCGACGAGGGCGCGCGCCGCATCCTCGCCTACTACGACGCGCACCCCGACGAGCAGCGGATCGACGAGGGCCGCGATGCGCTCTTCGATCGCATCGCGGCCCATGCCCGCTCGGCCGGCTGACGCCGGCTCGGCCGGCTGATCCGCGGGCCTGTCGCACGAGGCCGATCAGCGCGTGATGTCGCGCACGGTGCCCCTGTCGAGCCGGAGCCGGCGACGTGCGCGGCGTGCGACCGCCGAGTCGTGCGTGACGATGATGAGGGTGAGCCCTTCGTCTTTGAGCGCCTGCAGCACCGACAGGATCTCGTCGCGCATGCTCTCGTCGAGGTTGCCGGTCGGCTCATCGGCGAGGAGCACGCGCGGGCGCTTGACGATCGCCCGCGCGATCGCCACGCGCTGCTGCTGACCGCCCGACAGCTCGCCGGGCCGGTGGTCTGCTCGCTCTGCCAGGTCGACATGCGCCAGCGCCTCAGCGACACGACCGGCGCGCTCGTCCTTCGAGAGGCCGAGCGGTTCCAGCGCCATGTCGACGTTCTCGTGCGCCGTGAGGGTCGGGATGAGGTTGAACCCCTGGAAGACGAAGCCGATCTCGTGGGCGCGGATGCGGCCGAGTTCGCGATTGCCCGCGGTGGCGATGTCGATCTCGCCGAGGTGCACCGAGCCGGCGCTGGGGCGGTCCAGCGCGCCCAGCAGCTGCAGCAGCGTGGACTTGCCGCCGCCGGTGGGTCCCTGGATCGTGACGAAGTCTCCCGTGTCGATCGTGAGGTCGACGCCGGCGAGCGCCTTCACGACACGCCCCTTCTGGGTGTAGGTGCGGGTGACGCCCTCGAGACGGTACTGCGCCGGGGCGGCGGCATCCGGAGCCGAGGCGGCCTCCGTGTCGATCATGGTCATGACGTGCTCTTCCCTTCTTGGAGACGGTGTGGTGGGGATGTGTTCGGCTGCGGGGGGATCGGTGCTCGACACGGGATGCCTCAGCCCACCGATCGGAGGGCTTCGGCGGGGCTCAGCCGCGCGGCCCGCCAGCCGCCGAACGCGCCGGCGACGAGGCCGCCCAGCACCGCGATGCCGACCGCCGCGACGACGACCCACAGCGTGACCGGTGCCTGCAGCACGATGTCGGCGCCGGTCTGCGGCATCATCGCGTTCCCGAACGGTCCGCCGCCTGCCGGCAGCTCTCCCCCGCCGCCCGGTCCAAAGCTCTGCGTGGCGGGCGCCGTCGAGATGGTCGGGGCGATGACGTTGATGGCGATGATCCCCGCGAAGCCGATCACGAGGCCGAGGACACCGCCGATGAGGCCCTGTACCACCGATTCCCCCGCGACCTGGCCGACGACGCGGCCGTTGGACCAGCCGATGGCCTTGAGCGTGCCGAACTCGCGCGTGCGGCGCGAGACGCCCGAGATCGTGAACAGCACGGCGAGCGCGAGTGCGACGGCGAGCACGATGAGCGACAGCCACGTGCCGAGGCTCGTGATGAGCGAGGACGCGCTCGAGAGCGACCCTGACACCGTCGAGGCGAGATCGGACTGCGAGCTCACGGTGGCGTCGGGCAGCTCCTCCTGGAGCGCCGTCTGCACCGACGAGATGGCATCGGACGACTCTGCCTGCACGTAGACGGTCGAGATCACGTCGCCGGCGCCTGAGAGCTCCTGCGCGACGTCGAGGGGGATGTAGACGTTCGACGCGGTGTCCGCCTCATCGGAGGTCGAGGCCACGAGGCCGACGATCTCGAAGTCCCGGCCGCCGACGTCCATGGTGTCGCCCACCGAGAGATCGGCGGTCGTGGCGTAGGTCGCATCGAGCACTGCGACGGACGCGCCCTCGTCGGACGCCTCGAGGCCGCGGCCGTCGCTGAGCTCCACCGCCGACAGCGGGCCCACGGCATCCGCCGACGGGTCGATGCCGAGCACCGTGAACGAGTCCACGCCGAACGAGCCACCGCCGAAGCCGCCCCCACCGGTCTCTCCCTCGGTCTGCTGCGGGGGCTGTGCCTGGGTGGTGGCGTCGCCGGTGGCGTCGTCGGGCCGCTGCGGCAGCTCGCCCGAGAAGGTCATGTTCGTGAGGCTGAGTGCAGCGGATGCCGCGGCCACGCCGTCGATGCCGGTCACCGTGTCGAGCGTGGAGGCGTCGAGGGTCGAGCGCATCGGGTCGGTCACCAGCCGCGACTGGCTGAGCTCGGTCGTGCCGTCGTCGGTGGTATCCCCGCCGTCCTCGCCGAAGTCGAACCGCGCGCCGCCTTGGCCGGGCTCGGCCTCCGCTCCGGTGACGGTCAGGTCGGTGCCGACGCCGTACACCGACTCGAGCGCCTGCGCCTGCGCGGCGCTCACGCCGGCGGCGAGCGAGTTCACGATCATCACGAGCGCGATGGCGATCGCGAGGCCGGCGGCCACGATGATCGTCTGCTTCTTGCGGCCGGCCAGCTCCCGCCGCAGATAGGTCATGTACATGGGTCTCCTCTGGGCGGGCGGAATGCCGGCCATCGAGGGGAACGCTACGAACAGCGATGATGCGCTCCGCAAGCGGCACCTATGAAGCGCTTATGCGATCCCCTCTCCTCCCCTCCTCCTCCTCCCTCCTCCTCCTCCCCCGTTCGTCCGTCGTACATGTACGCGAGATCGCTCGCTCGGCGTACATATACGACGGATGAACCCAGGGGGAAGGGGTGGCGGCGCGTGGGCGACGGGGCATTCACAGCGCGCGCATAGCGGGCGCCATAGGAACCGCATAGGAAGGCGTCCACAATGGACGCATGACCAACCCCTCACCCGCCCTGCTGCGTCCCGACGGCTCGAACCTCCGCGTGCTGGTGGTGGACGACGAGCAGATGCTCACCGACCTGCTGTCGATGGCGCTGCGGATGGAGGGCTGGGAGGTGCGGACCGCCGGCTCGGGCTTCGAGGCGCTGCAGTCGGCACGCGAGTTCGAGCCCGACGCGATGGTGCTCGACGTCATGATGCCCGACCTCGACGGCATGGCCGTGCTGCAGCGACTGCGCCAGTCGGGCGACGACGTCCCGGTGCTGTTCCTGACCGCCAAGGACGCCGTGAGCGATCGTGTCGCGGGTCTCACCGCGGGCGGCGACGACTACGTCACCAAGCCGTTCAGCCTGGAGGAGGTCGTGGCGCGCCTCCGCGGCCTCATGCGCCGGGCGGGCACGGCCCACGCCGCAGGAGCCGAGCCGATCCTGCGCGTGGGCGATCTGACCCTCAACGAGGACAGCCACGAGGTCGAGCGCTCGGGCGAGGAGATCGAGCTCACGGCGACGGAGTTCGAGCTGCTCCGCTACCTCATGCGCAATCAGCGCCGGGTGGTCTCGAAGGCGCAGATCCTGGACCGTGTCTGGAACTACGACTTCGGCGGGCGCTCCAGCGTCGTCGAGCTCTACATCTCGTACCTGCGCAAGAAGATCGACGCCGGCCGCGAACCCCTCATCCACACCGTGCGCGGCGTGGGCTACATGATCAAGGCGCCGCAGTGACCGACACGAACGGCGGGGGGCCGGTCGGGAAGAAGAGCGAGACGGATGCCGCGGCCGGCGGCTCCGCGTCCGTTCCCGCGTCTCCCGTGGGGAACGCTCCCCTGAGGACGGGTCCCCCCATGACCGCGCCGGACGGTACGGGCGCCATCGATACACCGCTCACCGATGCCGACGACGCCGCGGCCGGCACCACCGGCGCCGACGAGAAGGTCGGCCGGCGCGCACCGTGGACGCTGCAGCGGAAGCTCATCGTGACGGTGGTGGCCATCACCTCGTTCATCATGGTGCTCGTCGGTGTCGCGACCAGCGCCATCCTGGGCGGCGTGCTGGAGGAAGGGCTCAGCAACGAACTGCGCGCGACCGCCGAACGCACCTCCGCCATCCTTCGCCAGCCGATCGCCGCAGGATTGACCGCGGAAGAGATCCTCGAGCAGCAGCCCCAGCAGGCGGGTTTCCTCCTGGCGATCGAGACGCCGCCTTCCGCACCCACAGCGGCGGTGACGGAAGCCGACGGCACTGTGACCAGGCTGACAGCGGACCAGATCGATCAGCTCGCTGCCGGGCTCGGCAGCGAGGGCCCACTCGTGGTCACGATCGACGGCGTCGGCACGTTCCGTGTCGAGGGCAACGGCGTCAACGGACAGTCGATCGTGGTCGTCGGTCTGTCCCGCGACGACGTCGCCGCCACGATCGGCCGCATGCTGACGACGATCGGCCTCCTCACCGCCGGGGGTCTGCTCCTGCTCGCGGTGGCCACGGCGTGGACCATCCGCCGCGGCCTCGCGCCGCTGCGTGCGGTCGCCGACACGGCGGGCAGGGTGTCGACGCAGCGACTCGACCAGGGCGAGGTCACGATCGCCGAGCGGGTTCCCGCCCGCCAGGCCGACCCGCGCACCGAGGTCGGCCGCGTGGGCGCCGCGCTGAACACGCTCCTCGATCACGTCGACGAGTCGCTCGCCGCGCGTCAGCGCAACGAGGAGCGCATGCGCGCGTTCGTGGCGGATGCGAGCCACGAGCTGCGCACGCCGCTCTCGTCGATCCGCGGCTACAGCGAGCTGTCGCTCAAGGCCCTCAGCCGCGCCCCTCGACTGGCTCGGGGACCGGAAGCGGCGACCATCGAGACGACGGAGGCGTCGCTCGAGCGCATCCAGGCGCAGTCGCTGCGCATGACGTCGCTCGTCGAGGACCTGCTGCTGCTGGCGCGCCTCGACGAGGGGCAGGAGCTCGTCTACGGCACCGTGGACCTGACGCGGCTCGTGATCGACGCCGTCGGCGATGCGCGGCCCACCGGCCCCGGCCACGAGTGGGTGCTCGAGGTGGGCGATGAACCCGTGCTCGTCGCCGGCGATACGGGACGGCTGCACCAGGTCGCCGCCAACCTCTTGGCCAACGCCCGCACCCACACGCCCGCGGGCACCACGGTCACCGTGAGCGTCGCCCGTGACGACGGCGCGGCGGTCCTGCGGGTCCACGACGACGGCCCCGGCATCGATCCGTCGATCAGGGACGAGCTGTTCGAGCGCTTCGCCCGGGCCGACCGCTCGCGCGCACGCCAGACCGGCGGCACCGGCCTCGGCCTCTCGATCGCCCGTGCGATCGTCGATGCCCATGGCGGCAGCATCCGTGTCGACAGCGCACCCGGAGACACCACGTTCGAGGTGCGTCTGCCGGCTCGCCCGGCCGACCCGGCCTGAGCGCCGGCTCAGTAGCCGCTGAAGGCGTCCGTCGTGATCGAGCGCGCGCGCTCGAGCGCCGGCGCCAGATCGGCGATCAGCGCCGCCGGGCCCGAGATGTACGCGTGACGCGATGAGATGTCGGGCACGACGCGGAGCAGGCCGTCGGCATCGAGGCGCACGCCCTTCGCCCACGTCCAATGGTCGGGGAGGTCGGCCGGCCGGTCGCGGGTGAACACGATGACGCGGGCTCCGGATGCCGCGATCTCGTCGCGGTACGCCAGCTCGGAGGAGTCCGACGCGACGTAGACGAGCACGATGTCGCGGTCGAGGCCCGACGCCTGTGCCTGGCGCAACTGCGACACGAACGGCGTGACGCCGATGCCGGCGGCCACCATCAGGATCGGCGCCGCATCGCGCTTGGGCAGCAGGAAGTCGCCCCAGACGCCGGTGATGGCGAGCGCGTCGCCCGGCTGCACCTCGGCAAGCGCCTTCTTGTACGAGCTCTGCGCCTTGGTGGTCTTGCCCTCTTTGAACGCCACCTTCAAGAGGGGCAGGTCTTCCGGTGCCGACGCGATGCTGAACTCGCGTCGCGTGCCGCGGGCGTCGGGGTGGCGATGAGGCACCTCGAGTTCGAGGTACTGGCCGGGGAGGAACGCCAGCCGGTCGTGCACCCGGAACGTGAGCTCCTGCACGCTCGGCGTGGGCTCCGCGCGCGACACGAGGGTGAGGCGCACCGCGGTGCGCACCGCGAAGGCGAACGCGACGAGGTTGCCGACCAGGAGGGCCCGCTCCTGGCCGAGCGTGATGTCGCCGATCGGGATGGGCCAGCCGGCCAGCACGCCGACCACCGTGGCGACGGTCAGCTGCTGCCAGCGGCGGGGCGGGAGCGTGAGCGGTTCGGAGAGCATGAACGCCCCGAGGAAGAGGAACGGCGACGACCAGAGGATGGGCCAGAGCAGGTCGAGCGTGTCGACCTCCAGGCCGGCGGACTGGTACTGGGCCGCGGTGCGGAAGACCGCGACCGCCACGGCGAACACGAGGAACACCGCGACGACCCGCAGCTTCTCGGTGCGCACCAGCACGGCGAGGCCGAGGAGGATGACCGGTGCGGCGAGCGCCGGGGTGCCGACCCACCACGACGACGCGCCGAGATCCGGCCACGCCAGGCTCAGCAGGGTCAGCACGGTGGCACCCACCGCCGCCGGGTTGAAGATGTGGCGTCCACGCCACGCGAGCACGTACTTCGAGAGCGAGGCGACCGCGGCCGCGATCACGATGCCGAGGAGTCCCACGAGCTCGAGCGTCGGCCGCAGCACGAACAGCAGGATGTGCGCCGTGATGAGCGACGATTCCAGTCGCCAGGGCAGGTTGAGCACGCGCTGGGCCGCGGCATCCACCCCCACGCATACGGCCGAGAGCACCGCGATGGTCACGACGAGCTGCAGCGGGTCGGGGCCGACGAGGCCGAAGAACGACAGCAGCAGTGCCACGACGGCGAGCGCAGCGAGCGCGAAGTACACCAGGCGGTACATCGACAGGCGGCCGAGCACCGCGAAGAGGCGGTTCCAGACGGCGGTGAGGGTTCCCATGCGCTCAGACCGGCTGCAGGGGCTCGGGGCGGCCGGCAGGCGGAATGACGCGGATGCCGTCGCCCGGGCGCACGACGCCGCCCTCGAGGACGACCGACATGACGCCCGCCAGGCGCACGGTGGCGCCGCTGTCATCGAGGTGGACGAGCTCCTTCATCAGCCCCTCGGAGATGCCGTCGATCTGGACGCACGGGTTGCGCAGACCGGTGATCTCGATCACAGCCTCCTCGCCGAGCGCGAGTCGTGTGCCGCGCGAGAGTCCGAGCAGATCGATGCCGGCGGTGGTGACATTCTCGCCGAGCGCCCCGGCGTGCACCTCGTGACCGCGTGCTGCCATGTCGTCGAACAACTCGGCGTGGATCAGGTGCACCTGGCGGAGGTTGGGCGTCGTGGGGTCGCGCCGGATGCGTGACAGGTGCTGCACGGTGGTGCCGGCGTGGGCATCGCCTTCGACGCCGATGCCGGCGATCAGGGTGATGCTCTCGCGCGTCGGCTTGCTGAAGCGGTGCGCGTCGTCGCGTGCCACCGCGACGACGTGTCCGGCGAGGGGTTCGGGGCGAGGGTCGGTCACTGTTCCAGGCTATTCGGTCGGACGAACAGGTCGGCGCGGCAGCCCGGAGACCACTCGACGCGGCCGTCCGTCGTCATGCGCACCCATTCGACGCCCCACTCGTGGGCGAGCCGGGGGCCGCCGTCGAAGAACAGCGCCGTCGCGACGGCGTCGGCCGTCATCGCGTCGGCCGCCACGGCCCATGTCGCCGCGATGGTCCGCACCGGCTGCCCGGTGCGGGCATCGAGCACGTGGTGCAGGGTGGTCGCGCCCGTCGCCGACGGCCACGTCCGCCGGTTGACCGCGGACGCGCAGAGCGCGGCATCCGTCACCTCCCACACCCCGATGGCGCGACGCGCATCGAAGGGATGCTCGAGCCCGATGCGCTGCGACCGCCCGCGCACCGCGAGGTCGCCGCCGGCGTCCACCGTGATGTCACCCGCCACGGTGGCCGTGAGGATGCCGAGGAGGAGGTCGACGAGGCGGCCCTTGCCGAGGGCGCCCACGTCGATCGTGGCCGGCTCGCTGAGCGCGAGGAGCCCGTCCTGCCAGGTCAGCAGCTGCCGCC
>NZ_JBJDRK010000024.1:0-62278 GCF_044987405.1 Microbacterium sp. ZW T2_14
TCGCTCGGCTGGGCGTGCAGACGCTCGGCGGGTTCGCCGGGATGGAGCCCGACCGCGTGCGCGAGCGGTTCGGCGAGCGGGGCGTCCGGCTGCACGCCCTCGCCGCGGGGCAGGACTCGCGGCCGGTGCAGCCGCGCACGCCGCCGCCCGAGCTGCAGCGCGAGGTCGCGTTCGAGCCGCCGCTCGAGATCGCCGACCAGGTGGCATTCGCGATGCGAGTGACCGCCGACGACTTCATCGCCGGCCTGGGCGCGGTCGACCTCGTCTGCACAGAGCTGCGGGTCGAGCTCGTCGGCGACCGGGGCGAGCGCAGCGAGCGGGTGTGGCTGCATCCCGGCTCGTTCGACGCGGCGGCGGTCGTCGACCGCGTGCGGTGGCAGCTCGCCGAAGACGTCGGCGCCGATGCCTCCGGTGGGAACGGCGCCGGGCGCGGCCTCCGCAGCGGGGTCACCCTGGTGCGGATCTCGCCCGAGGCGGTGGATGCGGCATCCCATCACGCCCCGGCGCTGTTCGGGGGCGGTCCCGAAGAGCGGGTGCACCATGCGCTGTCGCGCGTGCAGGCCATGCTGGGCCACCGCGGCGTGCTGACTCCGGCGATCGGCGGTGGGCGGTGGCTGGCCGAGCGCCAGGTGCTCGTGCCATGGGGTGACCGCGACGAGCGCGACAGAGACCAGCGCGACCGGCAAACGACGGGCGCGGGCGGTCTTGCGGCGCAGCGCGCGCGACCGTGGCCGGGAAGCCTGCCCGACCCGCTGCCGACGACGGTGTTCGCCGATCCGGTGCCGGTCGACGTGCGCGCGCTCGGGGGTGAGCTCGTCGATGTCGACGAGCGGGGCAACGTCGCGGCCGTGCCCGCGTTCTTCATCGAGAGCGGCCGCCGGCGGGCGATCGAGGCCTGGGCGGGGCCGTGGCCGGTCGTCGAACGGGGATGGGATGCCGCGCGCTCGCGTCGCGCGTACCGGTTCCAGGTCGTCGACGCCGACGGGTCGGCGTGGCTGCTGGTGTGCGACGGCGACGCCTGGACCGCGGAGGCCACCTATGACTAGGGCGCCTTTGTCCCGGTCGTTGAACGCGCGGGGAACGAGCGAGACGAAACGCCCCGGACCGGGCGTAGCGGTGAGGCTCGAGGCGTTTCGTCTCGGTCGCTGGCGCTCCCTCGCTCAACGACCGGGATCGTTCTCCCGGTCGTTGAACGCGCGGGGAACGAGCGAGACGAAACGCCCCGGACCGGCGAACGACCAGGATCGGGGTGAGGGCTGATGGGCTTCAACAACCCGGGTGTTCCCTGGTCCGAGATGGAGCGCGTGCTGAGCGGTCGCCGGAGGCCCGAGGCGCCGCCGGTCGGCGCGGACGGCGGCGACAGCCCCGCGTGGTCGCGCAAGCGCGGGCCGTATGTCGCGCCGGAGATCGCGCGTCCGGCCGACGCCATCCCGTACGCCGAGCTGCACGCGCATTCGTCCTACTCGTTCCTCGACGGTGCCTCCTCACCCGAGGAGCTCGCCGAAGAGGCCGAGCGCCTGGGCCTGCACGCGCTCGCCGTCACCGACCACGACGGCTTCTACGGCATCGTCCGCTTCGCCGAGGCCGCCGAGGAGCTGCAGCTGAAGACCGTGTTCGGCGCCGAGCTGTCGCTCGAGCTGCCGAAGCCGCAGAACGGCGAGCCCGACCCGGCCGGCGCGCATCTGCTCGTGCTCGCCCGCGGGGAGGAGGGCTACCACCGGCTGGCGGGTGCGATCACGCACGCGCAGCTCCAGGGAGCCGAGAAGGGGCGTCCGGTCTACGACCTCGACGAGCTCGCCGCGCAAGCCGCCGGAGAGTGGGCGGTGCTCACCGGCTGCCGCAAGGGCGCCGTGCGCCGTGCACTGGCCTCTGCGCCGGGAAAGGCGGGGACGGATGCCGCGGCCCACGAGCTCGACCGCCTCGTGACGCTTTTCGGGCGCGACGCCGTCCACGTCGAGCTCATCGACCACGGCAACCCGCTCGACACCCGCGACAACGACGTGCTCGCCGGGCTCGCACGGGAACGGGGGCTGCCGCTGCTGGCGACGAACAACGTGCACTACGCCGTGCCCCAGCGGCAGCTGCTCGCCGCGGCCGTCGCGGCGGTGCGCGCCAACCGCGGGCTCGACGAGCTCGACGGGTGGCTCCCGGCGCACGCGGGGGCGCACCTGCGGTCGGGTGCCGAGATGGCGGAGCGGTTCGTGAGGTTCCCGGATGCCGTCGCCCGCACCGTGACGCTCGCCGACGAGCTCGCCTTTCCGCTGCGCAAGGCCAAGCCCGCGCTGCCGAAGCAGAAGGTGCCCGAGGGGCATACGCCGATGTCGTGGCTGCGCAAGCTCGTGTGGGATGCGGTGCCGCGCAAGTATCCGAACCTCACGGAAGACAACCGGGCGCGCATCGAGAAGGAGCTCGGCGTCATCGAGCTGAAGGACTTCCCCGGCTACTTCCTGATCGTCCACGGCATCGTGCAGGAGGCGCGGCGCCGCGGCATCCTGTGTCAAGGTCGCGGGTCTGCCGCCAACAGCGCCATCTGCTATCTGCTCGACATCACGGCGGTCGACGCGATCGGCTACGACCTGCCCTTCGAGCGGTTCCTGTCGAGCCTGCGCGAGGAGGAGCCCGACATCGACGTGGACTTCGACTCCGATCGCCGGGAGGAGATCATCCAGTGGGTCTACCAGGAGTACGGGCGCGACCGCGCGGCGCAGGTCGCGAACGTCATCCAGTACCGCCCCAAGAACGCCGTGCGCGACATGGCCAAGGCGCTGGGACATTCGCCGGGGCAGCAGGATGCCTGGTCCAAGCAGATCGAGGGGTGGGGCGCTCTGCTCGAGACGGGCGCCGGTCACGACATCCCCGATCAGGTGCTCGAGTTCGCGTCCGAGCTGCTCAAGGCGCCGCGGCACCTCGGCATCCACTCCGGCGGCATGGTGCTCACCGACCGGCCGGTGGGCGAGGTCGTGCCGATCGAGCACGCCCGAATGGAGAACCGCACGGTGATCCAGTGGGACAAGGACGATGCCGCCTGGATGGGGCTGGTCAAGTTCGACCTGCTGGGACTCGGGATGCTGGCGGCCCTGCAGTACTGCTTCGACATGATCCGCGCCTCGACGGGGGAGGACTGGGAGCTGTCGACCATTCCGAAAGAGGAGAAGGCGGTCTACGACATGCTGTGCCGCGCCGATTCGATCGGCGTGTTCCAGGTCGAGTCCCGTGCGCAGATGGGCCTGCTCCCGCGCCTGCAGCCGCGGCGGTTCTACGACCTCGTGATCGAGATCGCGCTCATCCGTCCCGGACCCATCCAGGGCGGTGCCGTGCACCCGTTCGTCAAGCGCAAGCTCGGACAGGAGGAGGTGACCTACGCCCACCCCAAGCTCGTGCCGGTGCTCGAGCGCACGCTCGGCATCCCGGTGTTCCAGGAGCAGCTCATGCAGATGGGCATGGCCGTCGGCGGGCTCACCGGTGAGGATGCCGACCTGCTGCGACGCGCGATGGGGTCCAAGCGCGGGGTGGAGCGCATCGACTCGCTGAAAGCGAAGCTGTACGCGGGCATGGCCGAGAACGGACTCGTGGGGGAGGAGGCCGACGCGATCTACGCCAAGATCCAGGCGTTCGCGAACTTCGGGTTCGCCGAGTCGCACTCGCTGTCGTTCGCGCTGCTGGTCTATGCGAGCTCGTGGATCAAGCTGCACTACCCGGCGGCGTTCCTCGCAGGGCTGCTGCGGGCGCAGCCGATGGGCTTCTACTCGCCGGCGACCCTCGTGAGCGATGCACGCCACCACGGCGTCGAGGTGCGTCGCCCCGACCTGCACCTGTCGGGTGCCGAGGCCGTGCTCGAGCGGGTGGACGGCGCTTCGACAGGCTCTGCGACCGGGACAGGCTCAGCGACCGGGACAGGCTCTGCGACCGGGATAGGCCCAGCGACCGGTACGGGGCTGGACGCCTGCCTCGAGCGCGACCAGCCGCCGGTGGGCGAGTTCGACCTCGACGCCCCCGATGAGTCGGCGGCGCATCGCCGTGACAGCGGCCATGCGGTGCGGCTCGGCCTCGCCGGCATCAAGGGGATCGGCGCGACCGTCGCCCAGCGCATCGTCGCCGCACGCGAGGCCGGCGGCCTGTTCCGTGACCAGCGCGACCTGGTGCGGCGCACCGGCATCACGGCGGCACAGGTCGAGGCGCTCGCCACCGCGGGGGCCTTCGAGTGCCTCGGCCTCAGCCGACGGGAGGCGATCTGGCTGGCGGGCTCGGCAGCGCAGGATCGCCCGGAGTTCCTGCCGGACTCCCTCATCGCGGTGCAGCCGCCGCTGTTCACCGACCCCACCAGCTACGAGCGCCTGGCCGCGGATCTCTGGGCCACCGGCATCTCCACCGACGACCACCCGCTGACGCACTACCGCTCCGGGCTCGACTCGCGCGGCGTCCTGACGTCTCGTGAACTGCGCAGCCACGAGGTCGGCCGCCGCGTCGAGGTCGCCGGACTCGTGACCCACCGGCAACGGCCGGCCACGGCATCCGGAATCACGTTCCTCAATCTCGAGGACGAACACGGCCTCGTGAACATCGTGTGCTCGCTCGGGGTCTGGAACAGATATCGCCGGGTCGTGCGCGACTCGCCGGCGCTCATCGCCCGCGGCATCCTGGAGCGTTCGGCCGAGGGGGTGACGAACCTCATCGCCGACCGGTTCGAGGATCTCCGCGTCGGCGTGCAGCACCGCGCGAGGGATTTCCGCTGAGGCGTGTCGGGGGAGAGGTCTAAGGTGACGGATGTCGCGGCGCCGACGCCGCGGGAGAGAAGGTCGTCATGGCCGGCAGGCTCGGAAACATCACGTTCTACGCCGACGATCCGCCGGCGCTCGCCCGCTTCTGGGGCGCCGTGTTCGGCTATCCCGAGGCGACGTGGGACGAACCGCTGAAACGCGAGCTCCTCGCCTCTGGCCTGACCGAGACCGACCTGGCCAAGCGCGGCATGGCCGAGGACCCGGAAGGCGTGGGGCCGAGGCTGTTCTTCCATCACGCCTCCGAGGAGAAGGAGGGGCGCAACCGGCTCCATCTCGACATCAGCGCCACCCCCGGCCGAGCCCCGACGCGTGCAGAGCTCGACGCCGAGAAGGATCGACTCGTCGCGCTGGGCGCCGAGGTCGTACGCCTGGTCGACCAGGAGTGGGGACCGTGGCCGGAGACCTACTTCCAGATGAGGGACCCCGAGGGCAACGAATTCTGCCTCCAGTAGCGAACGCGAACATGCAGGTTCGTGCGCGAGGTCTCGTCCCGCTGCCGCCGTCCTCAGCCCGTTCGCAGCCTTCGGGCACCATCGGCCGGCGTCACAGCTCGCCGTCCCACGTCTGGTTCCGACGGTCGGCGTCCCAGCTCTCCTGGTCGCGGCTGTCGACATCGACCGCGGCCACCGGCCTCAGGCGGCGTTCGATCGCGCGCAGCCGCGCGATGGCGGTGACGTCGATCAGCTCCTCAGCGTCCACCTTTGCGTCTTGCACGACGATCTGACTCGCCGGGCCGATGAGCACCATCACCCCGGTGATCGTGCCGTCCTGCTCCCATGCTGGGACGGTCACCGCCTCGGCCTCGCCGGCCTCGGCCAATGCCCGACCGCAGCTGAGCAATGCCGACGCGATGTCGTCCCCCGTTACGAATGCGCTTCCCGCGTAGGTCACCCTCTTCACACGTCTTGTCTACTCGCCCCCCGCCATTCCGCTCTCGGGGTTGCAGCCTGCCCGCGAACGGGCTAGACACGCGCTCGAGCGCGAGTGAGAGGAGGGTGCGCGCCGGCGCCCGCGGGCACCGACGCCGCGCCGACCCCGTCTACTCCACAAGCTTGCCGGCGACCGACACCGCACGCATGAGCGCGGCGATCTCCGCAGGAATCGGCGGGATCGACTCGCGTACGACGCCGGCGGCCGGCGACCAGACGAGATTCACCTGCAGGTCGGGGTCCGTCTCCGGGTAGTCGCTGCGGTTGTGGCAGCCGCGGGTCTCACGGCGCTCCAGCGCCGCTTCGAGGGTTGCGCGTGCAGCGAGCGCCGCAGATTTCAGATCGAACGCGTGAGCGAGGTCGTGGTAGCCCGCGATGTCGGGGTGCACGCCGATGTCGGCCATGCGCGCCTCGATCGCGTCGAGCTCCGCGAGGCCGGTCAGGAGCCCCTGCTCGTCGCGCACGACGCCGGCGTGCTCGGTCATCGTGTCGCGGATCGCGCGCTGCAGCGCCCGCACGTTCTCGTTTCCGGATGCCGCGAGCAGGTCGTCGATGTCCGCTCGAGCCGCCGCGACGGCCGATGCCGACCGCGTCTGCGCGCCCAGCGACGCGGAGTACTCGGCGGCCGCCTGGCCGACGATGCGCCCGAACACGAGGAGCTCGATGAGCGAGTTGCCGCCGAGTCGGTTGGCCCCGTGCAGGCCGGACGAGGCCTCTCCGATGGCATAGAGGCCGGGTACGTCGGTGGAGTGATCGGACGGGCGCACCCACACACCGCCCATCGAATAGTGCGCGGTGGGCGCGATCTCGATGGGCTCCTTGGTGATGTCGAGCATCTGCAGCTCGAGCATCGTCTGGTACACGCGGGGGAGGCGCGTCATGATCGTCTCGCGCGGCAGGTGCGAGACGTCCAGCCACACGCCGCCGTTCGGTGTGCCGCGGCCCTCCTTGATCTCCGTGTAGCAGGCAAGGGCGACGCGGTCACGGGTGGAGAGCTCCAGGCGCTCCGGGTCGTAGCGGTGCATGAAGCGCTCGCCGAGACCGTTGCGGAGGATGCCGCCTTCGCCGCGTGCCGCCTCGGAGATCAGGGTGCCCGCAGCGTTCTCGGGTTCGATGATGCCGCTCGGGTGGAACTGCACCAGCTCCGGATCGCGCAGCCGACCGCCCGCTTCGACGGCGAGGCGGAACGAGTCGCCGGTGTTCTCGTCGCGCCGCGACGACGTGCGCCGCCAGATGCGGTTGTGCCCGCCGGCGGCCAGGATCACGGCATCCGCGTGGATCAGGTAGCGGGTGCCGTCCTCGAGGTCGAAGCCGTATGCGCCGAAGACGGCGCCGTCGTCGTTGACGAGGATGCGGGTGACATAGACGGTGTCGAGGATCGGCACCTGCAGCTGCGCCGCGCGGTTGACGAGGGTGCGCTGGATCTCGAGTCCGGTGTAGTCGCCGGCGAAGGCCGTGCGGCGGTAGGTGTGTGCGCCGAAGAACCGCTGCGAGATGCGCCCGTCCTCTTCTCGGGCGAACGGCATGCCGTAGCGCTCCAGATCCTCGATGCCGCGGGCGGCGCCCGAGGTGACGATTTCGACCGTGTGCGGGTTGGCGAGCAGGTAGCTCTCCTTGAGCGTGTCGGCCGCGTGCTGCTGCCAGCTGTCGTCGGCGTCCATCGTCGCGAGGGCGGCGTTGATGCCGCCCGCGGCCAGTGACGTGTGCGCGTCGGACTTGGGACGCTTTCCGAGGGCGATCACGTCGACCCCGGATTCGGCGAGTTCGATGGCGGCGCGGAGTCCGGAGCCCCCGGTGCCGATGACGAGGACAGTGGTGGACAGTTGGCGCTCTGAAATGCTCACGCCCTCCACGGTAGGCACACAACGAGAATTACTCCAATGCATCTTTCTGCGGCGTATGATAGCCATACGCTATGCAAGTGGATCGGAGCAGTGGTGAACCTCGAACAACTTCGTGCCTTCGTCACCGTCGCGCAGCTCGGAAACTTCACCCGCGCCGCCGAACAGCTGCATCTGGCTCAGCCGTCGCTGAGTCGGCAGATCGGAGCGCTCGAGCAGGACCTCGGCGGCGAGCTGTTCACCCGGGCGCGCACCGGCAGCACGCTCACCGCCGCCGGTGAGGCGCTGCTGCCGCTGGCTCGCCGGATGCTGGCGGACGCGGCATCCGTTCGACGCGAACTCGACGCGCTGGCGGGGCTCAGGCGCGGGCGGGTGCGCCTCGGCGCCACTCCCACCCTGTGCATCAGCCTCGTCGCCGAGGCGCTGACCGCGTTCCATGCGGCGCATCCGGCGATCGAACTGCATCTCACCGAGCGGGGCTCCCGGGGGCTGCTGGATGCTCTCGCCGGTGGTGAGCTGGATCTGGCGCTCATCACGACCTCGGGCGCGGCATCCACCGACAAGTTCACGGTGACCCCGCTCCTCGTCGAGGAGCTCGTCGTCGTCTCATCGAGCGACGCGCCGCCGCTCACCGCGCACGAGAGCATCCGGCTGGCGGACGTCGCGAAGCTGCCGCAGATCGTGTTCAGCTCGTCGTACGACCTGCGAACGACGACCGACGCCGCCTTCGCAGCCGCCGGACTCTCCCCGCGCACCGTCATCGAGGGGGCGGAGATGGATGCCGTGCTCAGATTCGTGGAACGGGGGATCGGCGTCGCCATCGTTCCCGCGATGGTGCTGATCGAGCGAAAAGGTCTGCGGGCGGTTCGTCTCTCCCAGCCGACGCTCACGCGGACGATCAACATCGCGCGGGTCCCCGACATCGCGGCTTCGCCGGCGGCCGAGGTCATGCAGCAGGCGATCGCCGGCACCGCGGCGGCGTGGGCGGCGCGTCCCGAGGCCACCATGCGGCTCGCCTGAACGGCGACGCCGGGCGATCCCTCCACCAGATCCTGGGAAGGCATCGCCCGGCGTCGGCCGGCGCGGAAGGGCTAGTGGTGGAAGCTGCCCGCCTCTTCCTCGGTCATGGAGTTGACGATCGGGTGCTTGTCGAAGTGCTCGATCGCCGCCCGGTAGTCGGCCATGAGGAGCGACGCCTCGTCCCGCCCGAAGCCCTGCCGCACCAGGATCCGCTGGACGGGGAGATCCTGACGGTCAGCGGGCATCGTGTACGCGGGCACCTGCCAGCCGCGCGTGCGCAGCCGGTCTGCGAGGTCGAACAGCGTGAACGGGTGGTCGACCCCGTCCTTGAGCTTCCACGAGACGGCCGGGATACCGGACTCCGCGCCGCCGTTGTTGATGATGTCGAAGTGGCCGAGCTTGGCGATCTCCTCGGCCAGGTACATCGACGTGTCGTGGCAGGACTGGTGCACCTTGCGGTAGCCCTCACGACCGAGTCGCATGAAGTTGTAGTACTGCGCGACGATCTGGCCGCCCGGGCGCGAGAAGTTCAACGCGAACGTCGGCATGTTGCCGCCGAGGTAGTTCACGTTGAAGATCAGGTCCTCGGGCAGCTCCGCGGCATCCCGCCACACCACCCAGCCGACGCCGAGCGGAGCCAGACCGAACTTGTGCCCGGAGGTGTTGATCGACTTCACCCGTGGCAGCCGGAAGTCCCACACCAACTCCGGCAGGGTGAACGGGGCGATGAATCCGCCGCTCGCGCCGTCGACGTGGATCGGGATGTCGAGGCCCTTCTCCTCCTGCAGCTTGTCGAGCGCGTCGCTCACCTCGTGCACCGGCTCGTACTGGCCCGTGAAGGTGACACCGAGCGTCGGCACGACGCCGATGGTGTTCTCGTCGACCCGCTTGATCACCTCGTCGGCGTTCATGATGAAGCGGTCGCCCTCCATCGGGATCTCGCGCAGCTCGACGTCCCAGTACCGCGCGAACTTGTGCCAGCACACCTGCACCGGACCGCAGATCATGTTCGGCTTGTCGGTCGGCTTGCCCGCGGCGCGCTGGCGCGCCCGCCAGTTCCACAGCAGCGCCATCCCGCCGAGCATGGCCGCCTCGCTCGATCCCGTCGTCGAGGTGCCGAGCGTGTTCTCCGCGTCGGGTGAGTTCCAGAGGTCGGCGAGGATGTGGACGCAGCGCGCCTCGATCTCGGCGGTCTGCGGGTACTCGTCCTTGTCGATCATGTTCTTGTCGAGCGTGTCGGCCATGATCGAGCGGATCTCGGGCTCGAGCCACGTCTGGCAGAACGTCGCGAGATTCTGACGCGAGTTGCCGTCGAGCATCAGCTCGTCGGTGACGACCTGGTAGGCGTGGGCAGCGAGATGCTCTTTCTGCGGCATCCGGTATTTCGGAAGTGAGACCGACAGGTCTCCCGAGGCGAAGACCTCATCGAGCAGCTCGTCGCGGACGTCGTCTTTCTTGTGCAGCATTTGGTGGTCTCCGGTGTCAGTTCGCGGTGGTCTTGGGTGTGGATGCGGAGGCCGATGCGGGCGCAACGTCCGTGACGCCCGCCTCCTCGGCCGAGTGCTCGTGGACTTCGTCGGGATAGACCTTCCAGCTGTCCTTCCGGAATGCGTAGATGATGAACGGCCAGATGCCGAGCACGATGATGCCGCCCACGAGCAGCAGCGTGTAGCCGAGCTGGCCCATGGTGCTTCCGGTGGGCTCGACGAAGCCGATGAGGAACGCGAGCAGACTGGCGAGGAAGCCGAGCCACCCGATGAGTCCCATCGCCGGCGTGCGGAAGCCGCGCTTGACGTCGGGATGCGTCCGCCGCAGCTTCATGGCCGCGAGGAACATCATCATGTACATGATCAGGTAGAGCTGCACGGCCATGGCCGAGAAGATCCAGAACACGGACTGCACCGAGGGGACGATGGCGAAGAGAACCGCCAGGATCGTCACGATCACGCCCTGCACCACCATGATCGGCACCTGCATGCCGTTCTTGTTGGTCTTCTGCAGGCTCGGCGGCAGGTAGCCCTGACGCCCCACCAGCAGCAGGCCCTTGCTCGGACCGGGGATCCACGTCACGACGGAGGCCAGGATGCCGAACACGATGAGCAGTGCCATCACCGTCGTCATCCACGGGATGCCGAGCTGTCCGAAGAAGACGTCGAACGCCTGGAGCACACCCTGGGTCAGGTTGACGCTGGACGGTGACACGCCCACCGAGATCGCGAGCGTCGGGAAGATGAAGACGATCAGGATGACGATCGACGCAAGCAGGATCGCCTTCGGGAACTGCTTGCCCGGCTTGTCCATCTCGTTGACGTGCACGGCGTTCATCTCCATGCCCGCGTAGGAGAGGAAGTTGCTCACGATCAGCACGATGCTTGCGATTCCCGTCCAGGTCGGCAGCCACTGCCCCTCCGATGCGGGCGGCAGCTCCGACTTGCCGCCCGAGCTCAGGAACAGGATGGCGAAGAACACCAGTCCGAGCGACGGCACGATCGTGCCGGCGAGGAAGCCCCATTTGCTGACTCCGGCGAAGGACTTCACACCGCCGAAGGCGATGAACGTCGAGAGCCAGTAGATCACCAGGATCACGAGCCCGGTGAAGAGGCCGTTCGACGCCAGGTCGGGATTGAAGACGTACGCGAGCGCCGACGCGAAGAACGCCAGCTGCGCGGGGTACCACACGACGTTCTGCATCCACTGCTGCCAGATCGCGCTGAACCCGATCCGTTCGCCGAAGGCCTCCTTGACCCACACGAACACGCCGCCCTTCCACCCGCTCGCGAGCTCGGCGGCGACCAGCGCCACCGGAACCATGAACACGATCGCGGGGAGGACGTACAAGAAGATCGAGGCCCAGCCGTAGCCGGCCATCGCCGGCAGTCCTCGAACACTCGCGACCGCGGTGGCGATGAGGATCGCCATCGTGATCCACGACATCCCTGTCGTCTTCGCGTGAACCGACGTCGCCGGGCGCTTCACATCAGCCATTTGAACCCCTTACAGACGTGGCCCCCCAGGGCCTGGTTTGGGGTCGTCGGCGGACTTTGGCGAGGTTCGTCGGCGACGTTACGCACCATGCCTACTCCCGGCTCCGATCCCCTGTCAATCAAATTCACCGACAATTCGATAGCGCCTCACGAATGGCTTTTTACCCTTGGTGACATTCATTTCTTCTGCGTGATGACATTTCCCGGGTGCCGTTCCGCCGTCGCGATGAGGGACGTGACGAACGCCGACCGCTCGGCACGCGGGTGCTGCAACGGCGGCCTCGACACCTTTCCGCGGAGTTGTCAACGCCCATCACAAGCCGGAGGACGGCCGTCTACTGTTCAGGCATGAAGCATGTGAGCTATGCGGACAAGCCGTTGCTGATGGGAGACGATGCGGCGGACACGCTGCTGGAGTACGCCCGCCTGGTCGCCGACAATGAACGTGCCGACACCGTGACGCTGAACGCGATCAGCCCCGACGGCAACACGGTGGAAGCCTCGTTCTTGTTGGACGTCAGCACGATCCTGATGGTGGAGTCCACCAACTCCGAGATGGAGCCGCCCGACAACACCGAGGTGGTACAGGAGATGCGGGAGCGGATCGACGCCATCACACGACCGGTGAGCGTGGACGCGCAAGAGCCGCCGTACTCCGACTCGGACCTCCCCGACGCCTTCTGACGGCAGCAGGCGGCCACACCCGCGGGCGTGGCCGCGCGGCGGGCACGATCTGTGCTTCACTTCCAGGTGGGGCCCGGCACGAACCGGGGGCTGGGAAGGGCGGTCGTGTCGACAATCGGTCACCTGCTGATCATCGCTGCCGCGGTGGCCATCAGCTCCGTCCCCATCGTGATGACGATCCTCATCCTGCTGTCTCCCAACCGCACCCGGTCCGCCGTGCCCTTTCTCATCGGCTGGGTCGCCGGCATCGTGCTGACGGTCTCCATCGCGGCGCTGTTCGCGACGGTGATCCCCACTTCGCGCTTCGAGCGGCAGCCCGACACCGCGGTCGCGATCGTGGAGATCGTGCTGGGCGTGGCGGCGATGGTGCTGGGAGTGATCTCGTGGTTCCGTCGCCGGGGGCGCACCGTCGTGGCGACGACCCCCAAGTGGATGCGCGCCGAGGCGAAGATGGGCCCGTGGTCGGCGCTCGGGCTGGGGTTCATCCTGAATCTCCGGCCCAAGGGGATCGTGCTCGCCCTCGCCGCAGGCCTCACCCTCTACGCCGACGCCGGGTCGGTGCGCGTGGCGATCGTTCCGGTGATCGTCTACACGGTGGTGGCGGCATCCACCGTCGCATTGCCCATCATCGTGACCGCCGCGTCGCCCAGCCGGATGCAGCCGCGCCTGGTCGCAGCCCATCAGTGGATAGAGACGAATGGCGGGCTGATAACCAGTGCCGTCCTTGTCGTGATCGGCCTTCTGATCGTCGGCATGGGCATCTCGCGGCTCTGACGAGTCCCGCCGCTTCCGACGTGTCGGAAGCGGCGGGACGAGACAACGCGCCGGGGCCTAGATACGGCGGCGACGCGGGGTTGCGACAGCGCCGACGACCGCAGCGGTTGCGACGGGGGAGCGGCCCGGAGTGACCGCCGCGCCGACGACCGCGGCTTTGGCGACGGGCGAGCGACCCGGTGTGACGGCCGCGGTCACGACCGCGGCTTTGGCGACGGGCGCTCCGATGACTCCCACGCGTCCTACTCTTCGTCCGAGCATGTCAGGCTCCTATCTGGATGGCGGTCTCATCGGCCTCGATCGAGGCGATGATGGACTGGATCGGAATGCGGCCGTTCGCGATGAGCTGGCCCCCCGCGCGGCGCGCGGCAGAGGCGAACCCGGCGGCCCACAGGTTCTCGTAGACCAGAACACCGGCGACCGTACCGGGGTCCATCGCGGCGGCGAGATGTGCGACGTCGTCGGCGGCGAGCAGTTCCGCCAGTTCGGCCTCGAGGCGCACGAGCGGTCCGAGGTCGGCGAGCTCTGACAGCTCCAGCGCCTCCACCGAGCCGTCGGCATCCTTCGTGAGCACGAGGATGTCGATGACGCGGATGGTTCCGGCATCGACGAGTGCGAGCAGCTCCGCGGCCATCTCGCCGGTGAAACTGGCGTGGCCGGGTGGGAACTCGACGACGATGAAGTCGACAGGGCCGAGCTCATCGAGTGCGGGGTCAGTCATGGGACGTCCTTCCTCTGGAATCTCCACCGTGACGGTTCGGCCCGGGGGTCGACTCATCCGATGTGAATGAACTTCGATGGTGTGTCAGGCCTGCCGGCGGGTGATCTCGGGCAGACGCCACGTCATGTCGAACCACGGCTCGAGAGGACCGTACAGGCGCAGCAGCGGCCACCACGACTTGCCGGGGAGGGTCGGGATCCAGTTCGATTCCTTGCCCGCGGGGGCAGTCGGCCCGAACCAGAGGATGTGCGATCCGTCGTCCTCCGCCTGCACCTCCTCGGACAGGCTCGACACGGCGGGGTAGGCGGTGGATTGCAGCAGCGAGCGGGTCTGCGTGTCGTACGCGTCGATCGACCAGAAGTTCTTGGCCGGCGCGTTGGCGGGAATCGTGAGCGTGTACGTCTCGCCGCCGTCGAGCAGGGCGCCGTCGGCATCCTCTGCGGTGTAGATGTAGGCGGAGCCGGCGCCGACCTGCGCATGCGCCATGGCCGGGGTGATCACCGTCGCCGCGTAGTGGAAGAGCGTGCGCGCGTCGAGGTTGCGGGCGCCGTCGTCCAGGAACTCATAGCTGCCGCCGACGAAGCCCTCTTTCCACGACGACCCCTCCCAACGGAATGACTGGGCGTCGCGTGCCGCGTAGAGAGTGGCGCGGGCCATTCCGGCCGCGATCTGGGCCGCGTTGTCCAGGATGCCGCGCAGGCGGTCGTCGGGGGCGAAGGGCGTGTCGTGACGGATGCCCAGTGAGGCCAGCGTGCCCGCTCGCTCGGGGTCGAGAGCGGTGGTCGGCTCCTCGGCGACGAGCTGCGCGATCTCTTCGAAGAACGAGAAGTCGTTGGAGTGCACGGTGTTGAAGCTCTGCTCGCCGATGTCGACGAACGTGTTCTCGGGCGGCGTTGCGGCGTCGCCGAGGCGGTAGATGCGGGCCTGCTTGATGGCCGGAACGCCCCCGAGCGCGCGGATCACGACGAAGTTGGTGAACGTCGGCGACTCGTAGGTGTAATAGCCCTCGGGTCGCTCGCCGTCGTAGCCCGGCGGCAGGAAGAGATACTTTCCTCCGGCGCCCTTGTCGGGGCCTGCGATTCCCATGTCGGTGACGTAGCGGAACCAGAAGTCGTCGACGACGCACAGCGACTGCGGCGGCGCTTCGATGACGGTGGGTCCCCACGCCTTGAGATCGAGGAACGTCACACCGTAGGTGGTCTCCGTGTTCGGGGTGAGGAAGATCGGGGTGGAGGTGCACCGGGGATCGGTGTAGGCGATCTTGTCGGGGGAGTCGACCCCGACGGTGCGCAGACCGCGCCTCATGGCGACGAGCGATGCGCCGGGAACGGCATTCAGGAATGCGGTGATGCCGCGGACCAGGTCCAGACCGTCGAATATCGATTGCACCGATTCGGGCTTCGGAACCCCATCGAAGAACTCGAATTCTCCGAAAGGCGTCGACAATGTGTCGGGCGTGGAGACATGTGTCAATTCGTCCGCGAGTTGTTCCGTCGTCAGACTCGCTGCCTTGTTCGCTTCGATCGTCATGCTCGCGCATCCCCCTTGTGACTCGTCATGGCGCGAGTCTCGCAGGGCGGTGGAAATACGCCGTCATCCGTTTCGCGTGAGGATCGCACCGCGGTGGCCGCGGCATCCGTCTCCGTCTTCGCCCAGTCGATGCCGGGGGAGCGAGCACCGGAGCGCCGACTCGTGTCCGAGCCGGCGCACTGGGGCTCCTAGCTCAGGTGGCGGGCGAAGAAGCGGGCGGCGTCTTCACCGGCGAACGACGGAACCCCGCGGTGGCCGCCCATGTTGGCCTGCAGCGTCTTCTCGTTGGAGCCCAACGCGTCGAACAGGTCGAGCGCCATCTGTCGGTCATTGCCGTGATCGTCCCACTGGAGCAGCACGTGCAGCGGGATGGTGAGCCGTCGGGCGTCGTCGAACGTCGAGGTGGGCACGTAGCTGCCGGCGAAGAGGCCGGCCGCCACGATACGCGGCTCGACAGCTGCCAGACGGATGCCGACGGCGATCGGCCCACCCGAGTAGCCGACGGGGCCGGCGATCTCGGGCAGCGCGAGCGCGGCATCCAATGTCTCCTGCCATTCCGGCACGGCCCCCTCCACGAGGGGGAGGACCAGACGCTCCACGATGTCGCCCGAGACGGGCTCGCCCGCCTGCAGCGCCCGACGCAGGTCATCGCGGGCTTCGTCAGCACCGGCGAGACGCGGCCGGTCGCCGGCGCCCGGGAGCTCGATGGTGGCGGCGGCGAAGCCCTGGGCGGCCGAGCTCTTCGCGCGGGCCGCCAGTCGCGGGTGCATCGCCCCGAGACCGCCCGGGTGGCCCATCAGGATGAGGGGGACAGGTGAGGAAGCGGATGCCGATGCCGGCGTCCAGAGGATGCCAGGGATCTCCCCGAGGAGGAAGTCGCGCTCGAGGACGCCGTCGTCGAGCCACTGTTCAGAGGTGAAGTGCATGGTGGTGCCTTTCGGGAGTGCGCTGGTGCGGCGCTCCCGAGCGACCTATCGCCCGACCGTGACCCCAGAGAGGAGCACCCACGTCGATTCGTTCATGGGTATCACCTCCTCGTTCTGTCGCACGGCGGTCTGGAGCCTAGCAGGGAAGGGGCGGGCACCCGAGGTGGAGGATCGCATGACGGAGACCGCGCCCTCAAGAGGCGGGCGTCTCGAAGGTGGCTCGGTTCTTGCCGGCGCCTTTGGACTCATACATGGCGCGGTCCGCCCGTACGAGCAGCTGCTCGGGGGTGGGGCGGGGTTGCGAGCGCGGATCGAACATCGAGATTCCCACGCTGACGGATGCCGAGACCGTCCCGTCGTCGATCACGATGGGCTCGTTGGTGAGACGGAGGATCCGCTCCGCGATGGTCGTTGCGGCAGCCTTGTCGGTGTTGGCGCAGATGGCCACGAATTCGTCGCCGCCGATTCGCCCCACCACGTCGTCGGAGCGCACGCCGGCGCTCAGCCTGATAGCCAGTTCCACCAGCACCGCGTCGCCGACGGCATGGCCGAAGCGGTCGTTGATCGACTTGAATTCGTCGACGTCGAGGAACAGGACGGCGAGAGGTGCATCGTGCGCGAAGGCGGCATCGAGGGCGTCTTCGAGGCTCTGCTCGAGAAGCTGCCTATTGGCGACGCCCGTGAGCTGGTCATGAAGAGCCAGGAATGCCAGCTGACGCTGCAGTCTGACGCGGACCAGGGTCTGCGAGGCCTGGCGTCCCAGCGCCTTCTGCAGATCGAAGAACTGGTCGTCGAACTGTCGGGAACGTCCGAAGAAGCAGACCAGGATCCCCATCCGTCGATGGTTGTCGAGCAAAGGCATCACGCTGAGTGCAGCCAGACGCGTCGTGCGCAGTGCGGTCGCGAGTTCGGGGAACTGCGCGGCAGCGGATCCTTCGTCGACGACGACCACGTCGGGGCTGTTGCGCAGACTGACGATGGGGGAGACCAGTCCCGCGAGGGGATTGGTGCCTCCGACGAGAAGGAGTTCGCCGTCGTCATCGAGCAGCAGCACACCGGCCTCTCGCGCTGCGAACGCGGTGCGTGCGACTTCGGCGAAGGACTGCGCGACGTCCTCGTCGCTCGCGCTGACCCCGAAGGCGCGCGACACCTCTTGCAGGACCCGCACCTGCGCCTCCGAGGACTCGGCCGCCCGGCGGGCGTGCAAGAGGTCCCGCTCGTACTGGATGCGACCGGACGCGTTGAACACCGCGATGCGGTCCACACCGGCCGCCGTGTCGCGGATGGAGTTGATCAGCACGGGCAGCCGGGTGTCATCCGCGCACACCACGGTGAGCGCGACCTCGTTGAGCGCACCTTCCAACGGCAGCGCCTGCGCGACCCTGGTCTCGTGGAACAGCTGGCTTCCGGGGTCCAGCAGCGACGTGAACGGCCTGCCCTCGAGCTGCTTCCGGTTGAAGCCCGTCCATTCCAGCAGCGTCTCGTTGGCCTCGAGGATCACGCCCTGGGGCGAGGTGGCGACCAGACCGCATGGCGCCCGCTGGAACCAGGCGTCTTCGCTAGGCCCGGTCACCGAGATACTCGCGAATCCGGGAGACGACTTCATCCGGTGCCGAGAGGATCGGCACATGCCCGGTCGCCTCGAGCACGGCGAGAGTGCTGCCCTCGATGGCCGCGTGGACGTACTGGCCGACCTCGCCGGGAGCGATGGCGTCCGCCGTGCACTGCAGCACGAGAGTCGGGACGCTCACCAGGGGAAGGTCGGCGCGGTTGTCGGACAGGAACGTGACGTGCGCGAAGTGCCTCGCGATGTGCGGATCGATGCGGCAGAAGCTCGTCGTGAGCTGTTCGCCGAGCTCGGGCCGCTGCGGGTTGCCCATGATGACGGGCGCCATCGTCCGCGACCAGCCGAGGTAGTTGCTGTCGAGGGAGTCCAACAGCGATGCGATGTCGTCGGGCTCGAAGCCCCCGCGATACGAACCGTCGTTGACATACCGCGGCGACGGACCCACCAGGACCAGTGCGCCGAACCGGGAAGGGTCACGGTTGGCTGCCAGGATGCCGATCATCGCGCTGACGGAATGACCGACGAAGACGACATCCGTCACGTTCAGTGTGTCCAGGATGTCGAGGACGTCCTCCGCATACCCGTGCAGTGAGTCGTACTTGCCCGGGTCGTACGCCGACACATCCGACCCGCCGGCACCGACATGGTCGAACAGGATCACGCGATGGTCGGCAGCGAACTGCGGGGCGACGAGGTCCCACGTCGCCTGACTGCATCCGAATCCGTGTGCGAACATCATGACGCGACCCGTGGCGGCGCCGGAGACGGTGACGTTGTTCCGTCGCAGAGCATCACGCGTGCCGAGCACCGACATATATCTGCTCCAGCCCGTCTGCCTGTCGCGCCGGAACGACGCGCTCAGCAGAATCGTAATCGACGAAGCGTCGCTGACCGGCGCCGGCGAGGCTCCTACTCGGAGCTTGCGCGGCTCGCGGCTGCGACGTATTTGTGGAGCAGCCGTGCGAACTCCAATCGTTCCTCGTGGTCCCAGTCCCTGGTGATGTATTCGAAGGCCCGGCGTTGCTGATGCCGGGAGCCCGCGAGGATCTCGCGGCCGTGCGCGGTGAGACGCAGGGTGATGCTGCGCCCGTCGGTCTGGGAGGCGACACGTTCGACGAACCCTTCCGCCACGCACGACGCCGCCAGTCGACTGACGGCCGTTCGTTCCATCCCGAGCGCCGCGGCCACCGCGTTGACGCTCAGCAGTCCGTCGGACTCCTCCACGATGGCGAGGAGGAGGTCGCGCCGCACGTCGGTTTGAGCGACCGGTGGATCGATGGGCACGGCGCTGGTGCGCCGTCGCAGCCGTGAGAACGCCGTTCCGATGTTCTCCAGGAGCTCATCGTCCGTCGGCATGGCGACTGAGAAGTCATCGCGGCTGGGCATCACATCTCCTCAAAGTATGTGCATTCTGCACGTATGTGCTAGTTTACACGTAAGTGAGCTCGCCGTCCCGCGGTGCTCCGGTAAGGAATGGGTAGTCGTATGCGTACAGCAATTGTGGCCGGTCGGGTCTTCGACGGCATGACGGACCTCGGCCCGAAGACGGTGGTGATCGCTGACGGGCTGATCGAGTCCATCGGGGATCACGCGCCCGCCGATGCCGAGCTCGTCGAAGCCCCCCGGGCCACGCTGTTGCCGGGTCTCATCGACGCGCACGTGCACACGGACACCTCGGGGCTCCGGATGGCATTGCAGTTCGGCGTCACGACGGAGCTCGAGATGCAGGGAGCGAACACCGCCCGGGACCGGGCCCACATCACCGAAGACGACAATGTGGCCGACGTGCGATCCGCGGGCTTCGGGCTCACCCCTCCCGGCGGGCACCCCGAGGAGCTCTTCCCCAAGGACTTCAACCCCCAGCGCGGCGGGGGCCGGGGCGGTCCCGGTGCCCGCCCTGCCGGCCCCGAGCGGATCGACCCGATCGTGCGCGCCAAGGTGACCACGCCGCAGGAGGCGGTCGACGTCGTCGGTCAGCTCAGTCGGGCGGGGTCCGACTACATCAAGTTCATGGTCGACGACGGCACCGTCGAGGGCCACCCCGGCCTGCCCATGCTCGACCAGGCGACGCTGAACGCCGGCGTGGCCGAGGCGCACCGCCTCGGCATGCTGACGGTGGCGCACGCGCTCACCATCGAAGCCACGCAGATGAGCATCGATGCGGGGATCGACGGCCTGGCGCACCTGTTCATGGACCGGCCCCACACGCCGCAGATCATCGATGCCATCGCGCAGTCCGGTGCCTTCGTCGTCGCCTGCGTGGTCCTCGACGCCTCGATGATGGGGATCACGGGGTCGGCGCTCGCAGATGACCCGCGCGTGGCCCGGAAGATCTCCCCGGAGTGGGACTCGACGCTGCGGAGCAGCTTCAACCACTATCCGCAGGGCCGGCTCGAGGACGTTCTCGCCACCGTGCGCGCCCTCGACGCGGCAGGGGTCGACGTGCTCGTCGGCACGGATGTGTCGCAGCCGCTGCCCTTCCTCGGCGGCCTTGCCCACGGCGCCAGCGTGCACCAGGAGATGCAGTACTTCGTCGCTGCCGGCTTGGCGCCCGCGACAGCGATCAGTGCTGCCACCGCCGTGACCGCCCGTCGTTTCGGTCTCACCGACCGCGGCACGATCGCGGTGGGCCGGCGCGCCGACCTGCTCCTCGTCGACGGCGACCCGACCGCCACGATCACGGATACCCTCAACGTCCGCGATGTCTGGCGCCGCGGCATCCGTCAGCCTGCTGTCTGAGACGCGGCGGCCGATGACCCGCCCGTACCGCCTCGGCTGTTCGGGTGATGCCGTTCGGGACTCGGCATTGACTACACCGGCGAAGCGGCGGGGTCAATCCCCGTGTGTCTCCGCGGCGGACGAGCCTAGCGTCGCGGCATCCGAAGACGGGCGTCGCGCGTCGAGCGCCGCCCCCTCACCCGAGAGGTTCAGGATCGATGACAGGCTGGAATGCGGACACACTCGCGCCACCGGTGGGCGCCGGATCCGTCACGATCCTCGAGGGGGCGTCGTTCTGCACATCCGGCGCGAACGGCGATATGGTCCCGGAGCTTCCCTACGGCCTCTTCTTCCGTGACACCCGGATCGTGTCGCGCTGGGCCCTTCTCGTCGACGGCGCACCGATCGAATCGCTGTCGTCGTTGACCCCCGAGCCGTACCATGCGGTGTTCGTCGGCCGGGCGGGACACATCCCCGGGCGCGCCGACACCCCGCTCACGGTGGAGCGCGACCGCCGCGTCGACGGCGGACTGCGGGAGCGCGTCACCATCCGCAGCTACTCGAACAATCCGATGTCCTTCCGGGTCGAGGTGCTGCTCGAGGCCGACTTCGCTGACATCTTCGAGGTCAAGGAGGGCCGGGCCCGCGGCATCCCGCGGCCTACGACGCGCGACGAGTCGGGTCGCTTCCGCATCGACGCCGTGGGAATGGTCGATCCGCTCGGACTCGTCGTCCACGCCCCCGAGGCGAGCGTGGCGAGAGACCGGATCGCCTTCCGCGTCGTGCTTCCGCCGCGCGGCACCTGGACACAGCTGCTCGTCGTCTCGCCCACGGTCAACGGCCAGCAGGTCGCGCTGGCACCCGCCACCGAGGGTCCGACGGAGCAGGAGGAGCCGGTGCGACGGCTGCTCGCCTGGCAGTCGGGGGTGCCGGTCGCCTCGATGGACGACGACTCGCTGGAACGGGTGGTCCGCCAGAGTCAGCGCGACCTGGGATCGCTGCGCATCTTCGACCCGAACCACGCCGATCGGGCGGTCGTGGCCGCCGGAGTCCCCTGGTTCATGGCCCTGTTCGGGCGCGACTCTCTGCTCACCGCCTACATGGCGCTGCCGCTGGACCCGACGCTCGCGCTCGGCACGCTCAGGACGCTGGCCGACCTGCAGGGGACGACGAACGACGCGGCGTCGGAGGAGCAGCCGGGCCGGATCCTCCACGAAGTCCGGCTCGGCGCCACCACCAACCTCGCGCTCGGCGGCGAGTCGGTCTATTACGGCACCATCGACGCGACGCCGCTGTTCGTGGTCGTCCTCGGCGAGCTCGCCCGGTGGGGCGGGCTCCCCGACGACGCCGACGACCTGCTGGACGCCGCCGACCGCGCCCTGGAGTGGATCGAAGGCGATGGCGATCGAGACGGCGACGGGTTCGTCGAGTACGCACGCCTCAACGACTTCGGACTCGTCAACCAGGGCTGGAAGGACTCGTGGGACGGCGTGAACTTCGCCGACGGCGCGCTCGCCGAGCCGCCCGTCGCCCTGTGCGAGGTGCAGGGGTACGTCTACGCCGCCTACCTCGCGCGGGCCCTCCTCGCCACGATGCGCGACGACGACGAGGGCGCGCGGGCGTGGATCGCCAAGGCAGAGGACCTCAAGGTCCGGTTCAACGAGCGCTTCTGGATGCCCGACCGCGGCTGCTTCGCCATCGCCCTCGATCGCGACAAGCGTCAGGTCGACGGGTGCGCCTCGAACATGGGGCACTGCCTCTGGAGCGGCATCGTCGACGACGACAAGGCGCCGCAGGTCGCCCAGGCGCTGATGTCGCCGCAGATGTTCACGGGATGGGGCGTGCGGACGCTGGCGTCCGACATGGGGGCGTACAACCCGGCGAGTTACCACAACGGCTCGGTGTGGCCCCACGACAACGCGATCGTGGCCGCCGGCCTGATGCGCTACGGGTTCGTCGAGGAGGCGCAGCGCATCGCGGTGGGCCTGTTCGACGCCGCGAACCGCTACGGCGGCCGGCTTCCGGAGCTGTTCTGCGGGTTCGACCAGGACCAGTACCCGCAGCCCGTCGTGTACCCGGCGTCCTGCTCGCCGCAGGCGTGGGCGGCGGCGGCGCCGCTGTCGCTGTTGCGCACGATCCTTCGCTTCGACCCGTCGGTGCCCACTGACGAGATATGGATCGCCCCGGCTCTGCCGCCCGAGTTCGGCGACATCCACGTGCGCAACATCCCGTTCGCCGGCTCGCGGATCTCGGTCGACGTCTCGGGAGGCGAGGCCTCCATCACCGGGCTGCCGTCGCACCTTACGGTGCATCACACCCCGCTCGGCGCATCGACCGCCCCGATCCGAAGGTCCGCGCGATGAGGATCGGCATCATCGCCCCGCCCTGGATCCCGATCCCGCCGCCGGCGTACGGCGGGATCGAGTCCTTCATCGACGTGCTGGCGCTCGAACTCGCCGCCGCCGGCCACGAGGTCGTGCTCGCGGCATCCGGAGACAGCACCTGCCCGGTCGAACGAATGCCGGGGTTTCCGCCCTCGGACGACAGCGTGATGGGGTGCACCGCGCCGGAACTGCGTCATCTGATCCGCGCCTACGCGGGGCTCGCCGACGTCGACGTCATCGTCGACAACACGCTCGGTGGGCCGGTGCTCGCGCGCAGCGCGGCACGGCGGCCCGTCGTAACGATCGTGCACAGCCCGTTCGAAGAGATCGTGCTCGAGCTCTACGGCGCCGCCGCGCCCGACATGGCCTTCGTCGCCATCTCGCACCACCAGGCCTCGACTTCGCGCGACATCCGAGTGACCGAGGTCATCCACCACGGCATCCGTGTCGAGGACGTCCCTATCGGGCCGGGCGGAAGCGAGGCGTGCTTCCTGGGCCGGATGCATCCGGCCAAGGGGCTGCGGGAGGCCATCCGCGTCGCCGAGCTCGCCGGCATCCGGTTGCGGATCGCCGCGAAGATGCGCGAGCCGCTCGAGCGGGCCTACTTCGAGGATGTCGTGCGCCCGGCGCTGGGCACCCACGCCGAGTACATCGGCGAGCTCTCGACCGAGGAGAAGTTCGCGCTGCTCGGCTCATCGTGCGCGATGCTCAACCCCATCCAGTGGGACGAGCCCTTCGGCCTGGTGATGATCGAGGCGCTCGCGGCAGGGACCCCCGTCATCGCGACACCTCGCGGTTCCGCGCCCGAGATCGTGCAGCACGGCCGGAACGGCTTCATCGACGCCGATCCGGCCGGGCTCGCGGCGGCGCTGCAGCACGCGAGCTCGCTCGACCGCGAGGCGTGTCGCGCCAGCGTCGAGGAGAGGTTCACGGCCGCCCAGATGGCGCAGAACTACGTCGCCCTCTTCGAGCGGATGCTGCAACGCGAACCGCACCGCTTCGGCGAAGCGGGACTCTCCGCCGTGCGCACGGATCATCCGCGCATCGCCTAGCTGCGGCTCGCCGTCTCCGGTAGGCGTCTGCACGCCTTTCGAATCACTCCGCACGTCGCCGTTCGAAGGCGCGGCGATCAGCGCGGTCCGCCGGCCAGGATGCGGCAGGCTCAGCCCCGAAGGACTGACTCCAGCAATCCCGGAAACAGCTCGTCGAGATCCTCGCGCCGGAGGGTCAGCATCCGCCCGCGCCCGTTCGGTTCGTTGCGGATGACGCCGGCCTCGCGGAGGACTTTCATGAAGTGCGACTTGGTGGACTTCGGGAGGCTGGGGTCAGTGGCATGGCAGGCGGCCATGTCGAGCGGACCATCGGCGAGCTGGCGTGCGATCGCGAGGCGCTCGGGGTCGCTGAGCGCGAACAGCACGTCCGTGAGACGGATCTCGGAGCGCTCGGGGTGCGGAAGATCGCCAGACATAGTTCGACAATAGTTGAACAATTCCGGAAGGGCACGTACGCTCCGATAGTTCGAGAAAAATCGAACCCCAAGGGAGCTGTCATGACCAACACCGCCTCCACCACAGTCGTCGAGCGGGGGGAACGAGACGAAGGGCTGCCGTACCGCACCCGTTTCGGCTTCGTCCTGGCGGTCGCGGCGCAGATCCTGATGATGGTCGGGGCCAGTGCGCCCTCGCCGTTCTATCCGGCGCTCGCGCAGAGCATCGGGTTCGACGCCATCGTCATCACCGCCGTGTTCGCGGTGTACGCCGGGGCGCTGCTGCTCACGCTGCTGACCGCCGGCTCGCTGTCGGACCATGTCGGCCGCCGACCGGTGGTGATCGCAGGCTTCGTGCTGCTCGCGGGGAGCATGTTCCTGTTCTGGCATGCCGATGCTGTCGCAGTGTTGTTCTTCGCTCGGATCCTGCAAGGCGTGGCGAGCGGTCTGCTCATCTCCGCGCTGTCGGCGACCACTCTCGACTTCGCACCGAGCGGACGAGCGGGTATCGCGGGACTCTGGAATGCGCTGAGCGCCGGCATCGGGCTTGCGCTCGGCGCATTGGTCTCGGGCGTGGTGCTCGACGTGAGCGGCGAGGCGCTGCTCGACGTGTTCGCTCCGCTGAGCACCATATATGTGGTGCTCGCGGTGCTGTTCTTCATCGTGCCGGAGACGGCTCCCCGCACGCCAGGAGTGTGGCGCTCGCTGCGCTTCCGGTTGACGGTTCCGTCGGCGATCCGCGCGGACTTCTGGCGTGGAGCTCCCGCCGTGGTCGCCGGTTGGGCGACAGGCGGGCTGTTCCTGTCGCTCGGAGCGAACATCGTCCGCAGCGAGCGCGGCGGGGAGGCGCACTTGTGGCAGGGGCTCGGAGTCGTGCTGCTCGCCGGAGTCGGCGCCGTGGCGGCGTTCGCGCTGCGGAAGCACACCGCGCGCACGCTGGTGCTGTTCGGCACCGCAGCGCTCGGCATGGGGACTCTGCTGTCGCTGCTCGCACTCGCTGTCGAGTCGCTGCCGTTCTACCTCGTCGCCACCGCGGTGACCGGGATGGGGTTCGGCACCGTGTTCTCCGGTGTGATCGCCTCCTTCGCGCCGAGGATTCCGGCAGCCGAGCGGGCGGACACGTTCGCCGCGCTGTATGTGCTGGCCTATCTGTCGTTCGGTGTCCCTGCGGTCGTCGCGGGGGCCCTCGTGGGGGTGGTCGGCCTGGCCGCAGTGGTCGTGGGGTACGGAGTGGTCGTCGTGGTCCTGGCGGGGGTCGCGTTCGGACTGCGCGTACGGCGCGGGGCATGACGGGGTCCTGCCAACATAGGAAGTCATGATCACGCGCGAACTGCAGCCCGAAGAAGTCACCAGCTTTGCCCCGCAGCTGCGGGAACTTCAGCGACGCGCGTACAGCCTCGAGGCCGCGCTCATCGGTGACGACCGAATCCCGCCACTGCATGAATCAGTGCAGGATCTCGTATCGGCGCAGCTGCACTGGGTCGTGACCTTCGATGGTGACCGGATCGCGGGCGCCCTGGGGTACTCGGTGGAGGGAGGTGTCGTTGACATCGACCGTCTCATGATCGACCCGAGGTATCACCGAAGGGGTCTCGGATCCTCCTTGGTGACCGAAGTCATGTCACTCGAGGCGCGAACCATCGTGGCAACCGGACGTGACAATGCGCCAGCTCGTGCCCTCTACGAGGCTCTCGGCTTCACACATGACGCTGATATCGAACCCGTCGCCGGGCTCTGGGTCAGCCAGTACTCCCGCCACTCGATCGCTGTCACGGGAGCTGTCGCCGACGAGCGCCGCTGACCGCGGCTTCGTTGTTCGTAGTCGTACGCCTGCGCGATCGAAGCGACCCGAATCCATCCGGAGTCGACGCCCACTCCGCGGTCCCGCGTCAGGAGCGGGACGAAGTCATGCCGCCGCAGCATCCATGTGTCCTCGTGAGAGGGGCGCCACGGCGGCTGTTAACCCGGCCACGCTAAGGTTCGGCCATGGCCAAGACGACGAAGGCACAGCGCCAGGCGCTGGACGCGATGGAGGATGCCGCCACCGCGGCGAAGCAGGCGAAGAGGGCGGCCAAGGACTTGCCGGGCAAGACGGCGAAGAAGCTGCGCGAGCTCTCCGAGGACGCGAAGGACGCCGCCGACGTCTCGAAGAAGGCGCTTCGGAAGTCCCCCGGCAAGGTAGCCAAGCGGGCCACGCGAGCGGCCGACAAGCTCGTCAAGGCGACGGCCCAGGCCCTTGCCAAGGCCGAGAAGAAGGCCCGTCTGCGGGCGGAAGCCGAGCGCGCCGCGGCCGAGGCCGAGCGGGCGACCGCCGAGGCCGAGGAGCGCGCGGCGCAAGCCAAGGCAGCCAAGAAGGAGGCGGCGAAGGCGGCGAGAGCGGCCGAGCGCGCGGACCGCGAAGCAGCGGCCGCGCAACTGACCCTCGAGAACGAGCTCGCTGGTCCCGCCGAGACGGATGCAGCGGAGTCCGCCCCGGCGCCCACCGCCCCGGCGCCCACGGCGACAGTGCCCGCGGCGACCGAATCGGCACCGCCCGTCGACGCGCCCGAGACCAAGGTGCCCCCGCGCAAGACGCCCGCACGATCCGCGTCCCGCCCGAAAGACACCGCATCCGAGCTCTCAACGCTCACGGTCGCCGCGCTCCGGGATCGCGCCCGGGCGGCCGGCAAGACGGGATACTCGCGCCTGAGCAAGGCGCAGCTCGTCGCGCTGCTGTCCTGAGGTGCAGCCGGTGGGGGAGCGGCCAGCGCAGCTCGAACTCGACAGGTCCGGGTCGGCGGCGCCGAGCCGCACACTTCTCGACATCCTGCGCGAGACGACGGCCCGGCATCCCGAAGCTTCCGCCCTGGACGACGGGTCGGGGTCGCTCAGCTATCGGGATCTGATGGCCCGTGTCGGTCGCACCGCCGCGCAGCTTCACGACGCAGGCGTTCGCCGCGGTGACCGTGTGGGTGTCCGCGTCCCGTCCGGCTCGAAGGAGCTGTACATCGCCATCCTCGCCGTGCTCGCCGCGGGTGCGGCGTATGTTCCGGTGGACGTGGACGATCCGGACGAGCGCGCGCGCCTGGTCTTCGGCGAGGCCGGGGTGCGGGGTGTCATCACCGACGGCGGCTATACCTCCGCCGAGGCGCAGCCCGACGACGCCGCCGAGGTGGCGGCATCCGCAGCGCTTTTCACCGGTGATGCGCCGCATCCGAGCACCCATGCGGTCGTCACCGTTCCACCGCCGGAGGTGACGGACGACGCGTGGATCATCTTCACGTCCGGCTCCACCGGTGTGCCGAAGGGAGTGGCCGTCACCCACCGCTCGGCGGCCGCGTTCGTCGATGCCGAGGCACGCCTTTTCCTGCAGGACGCACCGCTGGGGCCGAGCGACAGGGTTCTTGCCGGACTCTCGGTCGCGTTCGACGCGTCGTGTGAAGAGATGTGGCTCGCGTGGCGTCACGGCGCGTGCCTCGTACCGGCACCTCGCGCACTGGTGCGCTCGGGGGAGGATCTCGCCCCGTGGCTCATCCGGCAGGGCATCACAGTGGTCTCCACGGTTCCGACGCTGGCCGCGATGTGGCCGGAGGACTCCATCGAGAACGTGAGGCTGCTGATCTTCGGCGGTGAGGCCTGCCCGCCGGAACTCGCCGCGCGTCTGGCCGCGGACGGCCGCGAGGTGTGGAACACGTATGGTCCCACCGAGGCGACCGTCGTCGCCTGCGCGGCGCCGCTCGACGCCGGCCTCGTGCGCATCGGGCTTCCTCTCGACGGCTGGGCGCTCGCCGTCGTCGATGCCGAGGGCGCGCGCGTCGCCGAGGGCGACATCGGCGAGCTGATCATCGGCGGTGTCGGGTTGGCCCGCTACCTCGATCCCTCGAAGGATGCCGAGAAGTACGCGCCGATGCCGACGCTCGGCTGGGATCGCGCGTACCGCTCGGGCGACCTGGTGCGCTACGAGCCCGAAGGGCTCGTCTTCATCGGTCGGGCCGACGACCAGGTGAAGGTCGGCGGGCGCCGCATCGAACTCGGCGAGGTTGAATCGGCGCTGCAGGACCTGCCGGGGATCACCGCGGCTGCCGCCGCCGTGCGATCGACCGATGCCGGGGTTCCCGTGCTCGTCGGCTATCTCGTCGCGAACGAGGGAGAGGACTTCGACCGGGCGCACGCGCGTGCGCTGCTGGCCGAGCGCCTGCCGGCGGCGATCGTGCCGCTGCTGGCGGTCGTCGACGAACTTCCGGTTCGAACATCCGGCAAGGTCGACCGGGCGGCGCTTCCGTGGCCGCTGCCCGGCGTCGAGGTGCCGCTGGCGGGGCTGTCTCCCGCCGAGGCCTGGCTCGCGGAGCAATGGCAGAGCGTGCTCGGCATGCCGGTGCCCAGTCGGTCGGCCGACTTCTTCGACCTCGGCGGCGGCTCACTCGCGGCCGCTCAGCTGGTCTCCCGGATCCGCGTGCGCGTACCGGAATTCTCCGTGGCCGACATCTACGACGTGCCGCGCCTCAGCTCGATGGCCAAGGCGCTCGGACCGCTGGAGGATGACGGACCGGCGACGTTCCACCGACCCGTGCCGACGCCGCGAGCCACGCAGTGGGTGCAGACTCTCCTCGGCGTGCCGCTGTTCATCATCACCGGCATCCGCTGGCTGCTGTACCTGCTCACAGCCAGTGCGCTGCTCCAACTCGTACCCGGCTTCGAAGCACTGCCCAGCACGCCCTGGTGGGCGCTCCTGATCGGGCTGACGGTGTTCGCGACGCCCTTCGGGCGCATGGCCATCGCTGTCGTCGCGGCTCGACTGCTCTTGGCCGGGCTCCGTCCAGGCGATTACCCACGTGGCGGCAGCGTGCACATGCGGCTCTGGCTGGCCGAGCAGATCGCCGACCAGATCGATGCCGTCGGCCTCGCCGGCGCACCCTGGGTCACCTACTACGCGCGGGCGCTGGGTGCGAAGATCGGGCGGGGTGTGGACATGCACACGCTGCCTCCGATCACGGGGATGCTCGAACTGGGCGACGGTGCAGCTGTCGAGCCCGAGGTGGATCTCACCGGCACGTGGATCGACGGCGACGTCCTTCGCGTCGGAGAGGTGCGCATCGGCGCGGACGCGACGATCGGCGCCCGCAGCACACTGGCTCCGGGCACCAGGGTCGGACAGCGCGCCGACATCGCGCCAGGCTCGGCCGTGTTCGGCCGTGTGCGGGCAGACCAGTCATGGGCCGGATCTCCGGCAGAGCGCGTCGGCGGCGTCGAGTCCGGCTGGCCCGCCGAACGGGCTCCGGCACCGACACGCTGGCTCTGGGCGTACGCGGTGTCGTCGGTGGGGCTCGCCCTGCTGCCGCTCGCGTCGTTCGCCGTGGGCGGGCTGGTGATCGCGCAGGGGATCCGGGATGCCGGGACCCTGGGTGACGCGTTCCTCGGCGCCCTCGCGTGGCTGGTGCCCGCGGTCCTCGCCGTCGGCATCGTCTTCGCGGCATCCGTCGTCGTCGCGGTGCGCCTGCTGTCGATCGGGCTGCACGAGGGCACCCACCCCGTGCGCAGCCGGATCGGCTGGCAGGCCTGGAGCATCGAACGACTGCTCGACTCGTCGCGCACGGTCCTCTTCCCGCTGTACTCCAGCCTCTTCACCCCGGTGTGGCTGCGCCTTCTCGGTGCGCGTGTCGGACGCGAGGTCGAGGCATCCACTGTCCTGCTCATCCCGTCGATGACGCGCATCGATGACGGCGCGTTCCTCGCCGATGACACCATGGTGGGTTCGTACGAGCTGCGCGGGGGCTGGATGCGGCTCGGACCGGTGCGGATCGGCAAGCGCGCCTTCCTCGGAAACTCCGGGATGGCGGCGCCCGGCCACCGCGTGCCCCGTGACGGGCTCGTCGCCGTCCTGTCGTCCGCGCCGCTGAAGGCGAAGCCCGGCTCCTCGTGGCTCGGATCGCCGGCGGTGCGTCTGCGTCGGCTATCGGCGGAGGGCGATGAGAGTCGCACCTACCGCCCCACCGTCGGTCTTCGGATCGCGCGTACCCTCTGGGAACTCGGCCGCTTCGTGCCTGTCATCGTCACGTGCGCGATCGGCCTCGGGGTGCTGTTCGGCCTCGCCGCCCTCTGGGAGACTGTGGGCCCGGTGTGGACCCTCCTGGTCTCCGGCATCGTCATGCTCGCCGCCGGTGCGGTGGCCGCAGGACTGTCGACTGCGGCGAAGTGGCTCATCGTCGGCACGATCCGCGCGGGCGAGCAGCCCCTGTGGTCGAGCTTCGTGTGGCGCACCGAGGTCTCGGATACATTCACGGAGATGGTCGCGGCGCCCTGGTTCGCGCGCGCCGCTTCGGGAACGCCGGCTCTGGCGGTCTGGCTGCGGTCGCTCGGCTCTCGGATCGGGCGTGGCGTGTGGTGCGAGAGCTATTGGCTTCCCGAGCCCGACCTCGTCACTCTGGGTGACGGCGCGGCGGTCAATCGCGGCTGCGTTGTGCAGACCCACCTGTTCCATGATCGAATCATGAGCATGGACACGGTCGAACTGGAGGCTGGTGCGACGCTCGGCCCGCACAGCGTCATCCTTCCGGGGGCGACGCTCGGTGCGCATGCGACGGTCGGCCCCGCGTCGCTCGTGATGCGCGGCGAGACCGTGCCCGTCGGCTCGCGCTGGAGCGGCAATCCGATCGGTCCGTGGCGTGCGGTAAAGGTGCGCGCGTACCAGTCGACATCGTGAGCGTCCACGACTCGTACGCACCGCAGAGCGGCGATCCGACCTTCGACGTCGAGTCCTACGAGCTCGACCTTTCGTACCGTGTGCGCACCAACCGCCTCGAGGGGCGGGCCGTCGTCAACGCGATCGCGGCTGTTCCGACGTCGTCGGTCGCCTTGGATCTGATCGGGCTGCGTGCGTCGCGGGTGCGAGTGGATGGCGAGCGCCGGACGGCCTACGCCCAGGGACCGCGCAAGCTCCGGGTCGTTCTTCCCCGGCGGATGGAGCCGGGGGAGCGGTTCTCGATCGAGGTGACGTACGCCGGTGCCCCCGCGCCGCGGCGCACACGCTGGGGCACCATCGGCTTCGAAGAACTCGAGGACGGCGCCCTCGTGGCCTCCCAGCCCATCGGCGCACCCACGTGGTTCCCCTGCAACGACCGTCCTGACGATCGCGCCCTCTATTCGATCACGGTCGCCACGGATGCCGGCTACACCGCGGTCGCCACCGGGGCGCTCATCGGCTCGGCGCGACGCGGGCAGTTCGAAGCCCGCACGTTCCGTTCCGCCGTGCCGACTGCCACGTACCTCACGGCACTGCACATCGGACGCTACGTCTCCACCACGCTGGCGGGCTCCGAAGGCGCGGACGGCTTCCCGATCACGGTCGTCCACCCGCCCGCGCTGCGCAACGAGGTGGCGACGGCGTTCGCGCCGGTCGCGCAGATGCTGCGGCTGTTCGAGTCCGCCTTCGGTCCATATCCTCAGGACGCCTGCACCCTCGTGGTGACTCCCGACGAACTCGAGATACCGCTCGAGGCCCAGGGGATGGCGGTCTTCGGCGCCAACCATCTGGATCCGGCATCGGAGCGCCTCGTGGCGCACGAACTGGCGCATCAGTGGTTCGGCAACAGTGTCGGCGTCGCACGGTGGCAGGACATCTGGCTCAACGAGGGTTTCGCCTGCTACGCCGAGTGGATGTGGTCCGAGGCATCCGGCCGCCAGACCGTCCGTGAGAAGGCGGCAAAGCACCACGCCCGGCTCGCCGGGCTCGATCAGGATCTCGTGCTGGCCGATCCCGGTCCCGCGCTGATGTTCGACGACCGCGTCTACAAGCGCGGCGCGCTGACGCTCTATGCGCTGCGACGTCACATGGGGGAGAGCGCCTTCGCCGCGCTCCTGCGCGAGTGGGCGAGCGCGGGCGCCGGCGATTCGGTGACGACCGCGGACTTCCGCGCTCTGGCCGTACGGCTCGCGGGACCAGACGTCGACGTGCTGCTCACGACGTGGCTGGATCGAGCCGAACTGCCCCCGATGCCTCGCTGAATGCGGCACTGATCACAAGGCCCGGTGGCCCCTGGATGTCCCATCCCGCGATCATGGGTCCGCCCGGGACGACGGCCCGCCACCCCTGATCGCGCATCTGATCAACGGTCACGGTGCCGGGGTCGACGCGAAGGCCGCGCCCATCCGCCTTGAGGGCCGCCTCCACCCGCACCCAGTCTTGCAATCGCACGCCCTCACGATCGCCGAGGATCCCGTTCAACCCGGCGGCGTCCCTCACCGTGTCGATCTCGACTTCGACGTCGATCGCGAATGCACCAGCACCGGGAGACGCCACCGCCGCGACCGCAATGCCGCTCGCGTAGGCGACGGCAGGGCGAGCCGAGGCATCCGTCGTCCGAACCGGACCATGTGGTCCGCCGCAGCGCACGCAGGGATTCGACAGCTCGGCGCCCGGTGCCAGCATCTCGCGCAGAAGATCCCACGCCACGTCGCGGCGTGCAACGCCACTCGGAACGACCTTCCATGCGAGCCGCAACCGCGTCGGCGGTGTGCTCGCGAGGCGGCGCTCGATACGTCCGCCCTCCCGCACGGCGCGCGGATAGCTGTCGCTCACATCATGCCCTGCCCCATCTCTCGTCGTCTCCATTCTGGTGCGGTGTCCGGGCGGGCACGAGCAGGATGCCTTCGCCCGCTACGATTCGCAGACCAGCACGCGAGGAGGACCCGTGGCCGAAAAGGGAATCGACGAAGACAGCGCATTTCGCGAACTCGTCGAGCGAATGACGAAGAAATATCCCGACTTCCCCTCGGAGCGCACGATCGAGATCGTCGATGCGGTCCGCGCGACGCTGGACGATGCCAAAGTCCGAGACTTCGTTCCGGTGCTCGCCGAGCGAGAGGTGAAGAAGCGCATCAAGCAGGAGCAACGCTCGGAAGCCTGACTCGGTGCGGTAGGACGGCGCCCGGCTGAATGCTCGCGGCTGGCTCCGCTCTCGTTCGCCGCCCGCATGAGGATGGTCTACGGAGAACCCGGTTCAGTGGTCGTCTACGGTGATCAGCTGCGATTCAGCGGGAAGCTCAGCACCAGCGATCGTTCTGAAAGCGATCGGCATGCCGCGTGCTGTTGACCATTCGATGCTGTCCGTGACCTGCACGTGCACATGTGGTTGGGTGCTGTTCCCCGAGTTACCGCATGTCCCGATCGGCTGACCGTCGCGCACGAGGTCGCCGACGCGGACGCTGACTGACCCCTTCCGCAAATGAGCGACAAGAACGAAGGGTCCATCGTCGCCCAGGTCGATGACGACGTGATTTCCCGCGATCGCACCAGGGCCGCGCCTTATCCGCTCGGCCTGTCCTGTCATGTAGCGCAGAAGTGCGAGCTGCGATCTCCGTGCCTCGTGATCGATCTCACCGTCGTGAGCGACGACCACCACACCTGCACCGGGTGCAAACACGGTGGCACCAAATCCGATGAAGTCTTCGGGTCGCTCAGTCGTTGCGACGGCTCGCCAACTCCAGGGCGCCGATCGCCCACGGGAGTCGACCGGGATCAGGTCGATGGCATAGGTGGTCCCCATCAGATGCGTGCCATGGCTTGGCACCCGCCGGGCGGGGCTGTTCCGTGCACGAAACACCCCGTTCAAGGGATAGTTCAGCAGCACTGGCCCTCGGTCTCGCGGGGGAATCGGCATACGGTCATTCTGCTTCGAATCGCGCGGCCGACTCCACCATCACTCGTTATCGCGGTCAAGAGGGCGTACGTGGTTGGTCTGAGCGCATCGCGGTGCTGGCCATTGCTCGAACCTGTTGGAGCACCGCTCGACAGCATTGTGACCTTTGTGTGCGAAATGGCGCCCTGGTCGCGGGGGACCGCGCGGCCAAAGTGACCAGTCACTGGTCGACCGAGTACACGACCTCGCGAATGTGAAGGTGGCCCAGAAGCTCCTGGGACACGCCTCATGCGTGAGGCACGAACCCCTGAGATATCCCTGGTCACAGGCGGAAAAGGGCACGTTGCCCCCTGGAGGGACTCGAACCCCCAACCGTTTCCTTAGGACGGAACTGCTCTTCCATTGAGCTACAGAGGCTGGCTCCGACAGTCTACGGGCTTCATCGTGAGGGCCCGTCAGTCCCCGAAGTCCGGCCGCACCTCGGCGATGCCGTCCAGCTCGGCCTGCAAACGGCCGTACAGCACCCACCCCTCACCGTGCCAGCCGGCCGGAGGTGGATCATCGAGATCGCGATCCTGCCAGCGGTCGTTCCAGGCGGCGAGGTCCGCAGCCAGTGAGTCCGAGAGGCCGAGGGCTGTGGCATCCATCGGGTAGTTGTCCGTGAAGGACTCCCACAGCGGCCACGTCACGCCCCACTCGGAGAACATCCGCACCACACGCAGCCCGTTCGGCAGCACGACGGCCTCCCCGCGGCGGCGGCGGGCGGAAAGGTAGCGGTTCTGCATCTCGGCACGCAGGCGCCATTCGAAGGCGGATGCCGGAGCACGGCGATAGTCCATCCCCGACAGCCACACGAGCCCGCGTCCACGCGGGTCGGCGTCGTCCACCACGAGGGCGAGGGACCACAAGTCTCGGTCGTTCTCGGCGAGAGCGCGCGTGGACTCCAGCACGTCATGGAGAGAGGCGTCCACAATGTCGACTGTCTTCACCACGGCGTCGGGGCCCGAGTACACGAACACCCGGTAGCGCGCATCGAAGCTCTCCCACGCGGTGTCGCGCTCATCGACGGTCTCGCCTCTCATGGCTTCGACAATAGGGAGGGGCATGCGAAGGCCCCGGCATCCATGAGCGGACGCCGGGGCCTTCGTGAGATCGTCAGCCCTTGTCGCCGAGGGCGAAACGCACGGCGCCGTCGTTCGACAGCTCCGCGTCGAGGACGCGGTTCTCGAGAACCGTAGCCGCCGTCTCGTCGAGGAAGACGCGGGCGCCGCCCTCATGCACGACGGTGTCGGTCGCCTCGGGAGCTGGTACGACACTCAGTTCGAATCCTTCGGAACTTCCCGTGTCGCGGATACGCACACCTCCGTCTTCGGCGAGCGGGACGCGGGCGATGAGTTCTTCGACGGCCTCGGCGGCGGTCTGGGTCAGCGTGAGCATGCTTTTCCTTTCCTCGTGCGGTTCCGAGTCGGCCACGATTCCGAGATCCCCGCGCCGATGCAACCCCTACGCGCCGAGTGCGCCGCATTCGGAGGGAGTTCCCACGTTCGGCCGCCGCCGGGTGACGAACCCAGCGGCGACCCGGAACGGGGATTACGGCCGGCGTCCGCCCCCGCCACCCATGCCGCCCGAGACGTTGACGCCCTCGGTCACGGTGGCGGCCGAGACGCCGTTGACCGCGATCGCGTAAGAGGCGCCGTCTGTCACTGCGGGGCCGCTGTAGAACACGGCGCCGAAGCCCTGGTCGGCCGCGAATGTGGCGATCACGGTGCCGGCGGCATCCGTCACCTCCAGGGTGTCGCCCGCCGAGCCGCTGGCCGTCGCGGCCACCCACTGCTGCGCACCTGTCGGCGTCACGAGCACCGAGCCGGCGACGAAGATCTCGCCGCCGTCGATTGCGATGGCGCCGTTGGAGTCGAGGGCCCCCTGTCCGCCGGCCGAGCTCGGACCGCTCACCACGGTCGTGCCGCCGGTGATCGAGATGGAGCCGTTGGAGTCGAGGCCGTCGCCGACCGCGGCGATGCGCAGAGTGCCGCCCGAGATCGTGAGGGTCTCGCCGGAGTCCTGCTCGCCGCCGCCCATGCCACCGCCGCCTTGCGTGGCGGACGCCGTCCCGCTCGCCGCATTGATGCCGTCGTCGCTCGAGGTCACATCGACCGTGCCGCCCGAGATGGCGACGTCCGCGGCTTCGAGCCCCTCGACCGACTCAGCGACGGTCACATCGCCGTCGCGGATCTCGAGACGCTGCTCGGCGTGGATGCCGTCGTCGCCCGAAGAGACGGTGACGGTCCCGCCGCCGATGCCGATCGATCCATCGGAGTGCACGGCGTCGTCGACCGCGTCGACGGTGACGTCGCCACCGTCGAGCGCGACGACGACACCGGCCGAGATGCCCTTGGGCGAGTCGTCGGCGGTCGAGGCATCCGATCCGGTGGTGATGGTGATGGTGCCGCCTGTGACGACGGCATCCGTCGCCGCGGCGATTCCATCGTCGCCGCTGATGGCGTCGACCGAGCCGCCGGTGATCGCGACGAAGCCCTGCGTGACGTCGTCGGTCTGGTCGCTCTTGAGCGCATCACCGCCGGCGGTGACCTCGATGGTGCCGTCGGCAATCGTGAGCGAGTCCTTGCCGCGCAGACCGTCGTCCACGGCGTCGACCGTGATCGTGCCCGAAAGGACGACCAGATCGTCGGTGCTCGCGATGCCGTCGTTGCCGTTGCCCGACACCTCGAGGGTTGCCGTGCCCGTGCCCGAGATCGTGAGGTCGGCGTCGGCGTAGATCGCGGCGTTGGCCTCGGCGTCGTCGGCGTACGACGAGGCATCCGAGACGCTGTTGTCGCTTCCGTCGGCGAGGAAGATCGCGACATCGTCGGCGCTGGTGACCGTGATGGCGGACGAATCGGATGCCGAGATCTCGGCGTCGTCGAGGATCAGCACGACCTGCGCGTCGTCGGGCGCCGCGACCACCACCTGCCCGTCGAGCGAGCCGGAGAGCCGGAACACCCCTGCGGCGGTGATGGTCACGGTGGACCCGTCGACGGACACGGCATCGGAGTCGCTCGACGCGGAGGTGCCGTCGAGGGCGATTTCCCCGGCATCCGCTTCACTCCACTCGTCGTCTTCGACGACGGTGACGTCGGCGTTGGCCGCGAGCACCGCCGCCGCGCTGAGGTCGGAGTCGACGACGGTCGCCGTCTCGCTGGTCGCTGTGTCATCGGTCGACGTCGTCGAAGTCGTCGACGCCGCCGAGCTCTGCACGGCGCAGCCGGCGAGCACGAGTCCGGTGAGGGTCAGCGGCGCGGCAGCAAGGATCAGGCGGCGGCGGAGCGAGAGGTGACGGGACATGTGGCGTCCTCCTTCGGGGTGGCGCTGGTGCGCTTTTGGGCAGTGGTCGGGTGGGTCGAGCGGACGGCGGGCCGGCTCGTGGGCTGGCTCGTGGAAGGCAGGGCGCGGTGGGTAGCGTCGAACGGGCCGCGCAGCAGCCGCGCCCAGCGGTTGCGGGGGAGCGAGGGGTGAAGTGCGGCGAGTCCGGTGGCGTACTTGCTGACCGTGGCCGGCCGGTGTCCGGCACGCCACAGCGCGCGGTCGACCCCCGACGGCTGCGCGCCCGACTTCGTCTCGACGATCGCGGTACCCGGGAGCGCGAAGCCGTGCCCGTCGGGCTCGATCCACTCGAGCGCGGTGTCGACGGTGGCGCGGCCGCAGCCGTCTGGCGCGAGCAGGGTGGCGCGGCGGTAGCGCGTCAGCAGCGTCGCGCCGAGATCGTCGGCGCGCCCTGCGGCAACCCCGATCGTCGCGAAGGCGTCCGCGACGTCGTCGCGGGCGTCATCGGTGAGCCGGTCGCGGTCGCGCAGGTCGTACTCGTCGCGAGCCTTCACCGTGGTGCCACGGGCGCCGCGCGTCTTGATCTCGAGGTACGACGTGCCGGTGTCGAGGTAGCTGCGCGTGCGCAGCTTGAACCGGCGCCGGCGCGGCTGCGCGGCCATGCGGAAGCTCAGCAGGTCAGGGGTGTCGAAGTACACCGACTCGTACGCGAAGTCGCGGGCGCCGTCGATCTCGAGCACCCGGGTACCGGGGGCGACCGCAGTGATGACGCGGTCGAGGTCGGCCAGTGGCACGACGTACTTGCGGTCGATGCGGGTGAGGAGGGATGCCTCGGCCACGAGCGCGTCGAGCGCCACGGCGTCGAAGCGGTCGAAGCTCGTCATCGCCGGGCTCCTTCCAGAGCGGGCGCAGGGACTGCGCTTGCGCCGCGGCCGCTGCCGCGGCCGCTGTCGAGGGCGGCGCGGTCGCCGCGCGCCGGTCGCGTGCCCACGCGCGGGACGCGGTAGCGGACGTCGACGAGGGTCGTGTCGTTGACCAGGTCGAGCTCCTGCACGGTGGTGGAGGTGACCGTGCCGCCGAGGCGCGTCTCGAGCTCGGCCCGCAGCTCGCCCTCGTCGGCGACGGCGCGGTCGAGCCGCACGACCTGGTGGCGGGAGCGTGCGAGAAAGGCAGGGTGATCGGCGGCCCACAGCACCACGAGGATGAGCGCGACCAGCGCGGCGACGGGCCACGGGTCGGTCTGCGGCAAGCCGGTGAGGAGCCCGATCGCGAGCGCCGCGAAGTAGTACGCGACCTCGCGCTGGGTGATCTCGGACGAGCGCAGCCGGATGATCGACAGCACACCGAACAGGCCCAGACCCAGCCCCATCGCCACTTCGGCGGTGCCGAGCACAGCGGCGACGGCCATCACGCCGACGTTCACCCCCAGGAACGCGACGACGAGGTCGCGGCGGTGGTGCCGGCGGTAGTACAGGCCAAGGCTCAGCACGAGCGCGGCGGCCAGATCGATGCCGATGAGGATCAGCGCACTGGTGGTCATGGGTTCCTCCCGATGGGGTGTTCGTTTGAATCCAGTCGAGTCGTCGCCGCTATGCGGTTGCTATGACGGGCGTCAGCTCCGGTGCTGAGTTCCGCGCGGGCCGGCTGGACGCCGAACACGAAGCTGCGCTGGACGCCGTAGCTCGTCACGAACAGCACGGCCTCGGTCGCGATCTTGGCCACGACGAGCGGCAGCCCGTACCTCGTGAGCGCGTCGAGCCACACCACGTTCGAGGCCAGCAGCGCGACAGCCAACACGGCATAGCGCAGCGCCTGGCGCGGAAGTTCGGCCGAGCGAGCGCCAGCGAGACGAAGCGTTCGTCCCTGTCCTGTCGGTGAGCCTGTCGAACCAGCGCGGAAGACCACGCGGCGGTTGACGGCGAAGTTCACCGAGGCGCTGACCACGCGGGCCGCGATGATCGACGGCACCAGCATGCCCGTGAGCGCGTGCAGCGCCAGCAGCAGAACCGTGTCGAGGCCGAAGGCGAGCAGCGACGAGCCCGCGAACAGCAGCAGCGGCAGCATGATGCGCAGCGAGTCGGCGACCGGGCGGAAGTGGCTCGACGCATTGCCGTCGAGGTACACGGTCTCGATGGGCAACTCGCGGGTCGCGACGCCGTCGCGGCGGCACCGCAGCAGCACGTTCTGCTCGTAGGCGAAGCGCTCGCCGGGCTGGTCGCGCACCCAGGCGATGAGACCGGATGGGATGCCGCGCAGCCCTGTCTGCGTGTCGCTCAGCCTCCATCCGGCCGCGAGCCGGAAGACGCCGCGCGCCACCGCGTTGCCCGCGCGCGAACGCAGCGGCACGCGGCCCGAGAACCCGCGGCAGCCGAGGATCAGCGCCGGAGTGGCTGCGGCGGCATCCTCGCGGAGGGCGTCGGCGACGCGGAGGATGTCGGTGACGGTGTGCTGTCCGTCGGCGTCGGCGGTCACGACATCGTCGCCCGGGTGCTCGGCGAGCGCGTGGTCGAGTCCGGTGCGCAGCGCCGCCGCCTTGCCGCGGTTCGCCTCGTGACGCAGCACCGTTGCGCCCGACGCGGCGACGAGTGCGAACGTCGGCGCGAACGCCGGCCCGCTGCCGTCGTCGACCACCACCACCTCGACGTCGGGGTCGGCGGCGAAGAGGTCCGCGACGACGGGCTCGAGGCGGCGACCCGGCTCGTACGCGGGGATGAGGACGATCACGGCGTCACTCCGCGTCGTCGCCGGAAGCGGAAGCGTCGGCGATGTACAGGATGTCGCTCGTGGCGCGCTCGTCGCCGTTGGAGGGCGAGTTGATGACCTCGCCGTCGAAGTACATCGTCGACGAGCCGCCGCCGTCGAGGTTGTACGCGGTGGTCGCGCCCAGGTCGATCATGATGTCGGCGAGCTCGGTGAGGGTGACGCCCTCGCTGTACCCCGACTGACGCCCGTCGACCACGACGAACACCAGGTGGTTCTCGTCGATGACGCCGACCGCGGTGCGGGGCTGGTCGCCCTGGATCGAGTGATTGCCGATGTTCGTGTCGATCTCCTGCGACTCGATGCCGTCGACGACGGCGCCCTCCGCGACAATCGCCGGGCCGAAGCTGAGCGTGTTCCACGCGCCGTCGGCGAGCAGCGCCTCGGCACTCGTGGTGGTCTCGTCGTAGATCTCGACCGTGCCGTCGGTGTAGAACACGAGCCCCTCGCGGGCCGGCTCGTCGCGGAAGACGACGCCGTTGCGGATCACGATGCCGGTGTCACGGAACCCGTAGTAGTCGCCATTGATGGCGAAGACCGCGTTGTTGTCGGCTGCGATCTCGCTCGTGAGCTCGGTGATGTTCTCGCCGAACTGGTCCTTCGCGAAGGCGCTCTGCAGTGTCGTGGCGTCCGACAGCGTCACATCGGCGACGTAGTACGTCACGGTGTCGGAGCCGGAGCCCTCAGTGACCGTCGAGATGGAGATGGCCGTGCCGGCGTCGGTGTACGAGGTCGCCGTAACGACCGCGTCGGCGGCGGCCGCGGCATCCGTCGTCTTCGTCGCGTCGGCTGTCGAGTCCGTCGACGAATTCTGAGCCTCGTACTCCGACACGTCGGCGATCTCGACGTGCTCGACGAGGAAGCGGTCGACGACCCACACGGCGCCCGCGCCACCGGAGAGGGCGACGACCAGGCCGGAGGCGATGACGATGTTGCGGAGCCGGCGCCTGCCGGGCGTCGTGCTGCCGCTGCTCTTCTTGTCCATGCCTTCATGGATAGGCGGCCGACCTACGGCGACCTTCGCCCTGAGCTATGAAGTTTCTCGGTGAGGATGCCGGGGGCCGGGCCACGGGAGCGGCCGAAGAAGCCGGATTGTGGTGCGTCGACAGCAAGATCTGTGATTCTTGACATCGTGTCGGGCGCAACGTGAGGTAGAACCGCGTGGCGGTCTGACATGGTGGAGGCGTCGTGGCGAGCGTCGAGGAAGGCGCCCGCGAGCCCTTTGTGAGGGCGGCCCACGCCGCCCACCCGAACGTGAGGAACGCATGACCCGCATTGGCATCGTCGCCGAAGCGCCCGGAGAGAACCGGGTGTCGGCGACCCCCAACACCGTCCCCAAACTCATCGCCCTCGGCTACGACGTCGTCGTCGAAGCCGGCGCCGGCGCCGCCTCGTCGTTCCCGGACTCCGCGTTCGCGCAGGCCGGGGCGACCGTCGTCGACGGAGCGACCGCCTGGGCGGCGCCGGTCGTACTCAAGGTCGTCGCGCCGACGCCGGCCGAGATCGACCGGCTCGCCGACGGCGCGACGATCGTCGCGACGCTGAGCCCGGCGCTGCGGCCCGACCTCGTCGAGGCGCTCGCCACGCGAGGGATCACGGCCATCGCGCTCGACGCGGTGCCGCGGATCTCGCGGGCGCAGTCGATGGACGTGCTGAGCTCGATGGCCAACATCGCGGGCTATCGCGCCGTCGTCGAGGCCGCGCACGAGTTCGGCCGCTTCTTCACCGGCCAGGTGACGGCAGCGGGCAAGGTGCCGCCCGCGAAGGTGCTCGTGGCGGGCGCGGGTGTGGCGGGACTCGCCGCGATCGGCGCGGCCTCGAGCCTCGGCGCGATCGTGCGTGCGACCGACCCGCGGCCGGAGGTGGCCGACCAGGTCGCGTCGATCGGCGGCCAGTTCCTCGAGGTGGTCGTGCCGGACGAGGCGAAGCAGGTCTCGGCCGATGGCTACGCCAAGGCCACGAGCGAGGCGTACGACCGGCGCGCCGCCGAGATCTACTCGGAGCAGGCGGCCGACGTCGACATCATCATCACGACCGCACTGATCCCCGGCCGGCCCGCGCCGCGCCTCATCACCGCTGCTGACGTCGCGTCCATGCGGCCCGGCAGCGTGATCGTCGACATGGCGGCGGGGCAGGGCGGCAATGTCGACGGGTCGGTCGCGGGGGAGAAGGTCGTGACCGAGAACGGCGTCGTGATCCTCGGCTACACGGATCTGCCCGGCCGCCTGCCGCAGCAGGCGTCTCAGCTGTTCGCGACGAACCTCGTCAACCTGCTGAAGCTGCTCACCCCCGGCAAGGACGGCGTGCTCGCCCTCGACTTCGACGATGTGGTGCAGCGCACGGTCACCGTCGTGCAGAACGGCGAGATCACCTGGCCGCCGCCGCCGGTGCAGGTGTCGGCCGCGCCGACCGGCCCTTCGGCAGGCTCAGGGGCCGGAGCAGGCGCGGGGACCAGGACAGCGGCCCCCGGGGTCGAGGCGAAGAAGCCGATGTCCGCCGGCGCCCGCACCGGCCTCATCCTCGCCGGAATTGCGGCGCTCTTCGCGATCTGCGCCTTCGCGCCGCCACCGCTGCCGCAGCACTTCCTCGTGCTGACGCTCGCGATCGTGGTCGGGTTCTACGTCATCGGCCATGTCGCCCACGCGCTGCACACGCCGCTGATGAGCGTCACGAACGCGATCTCGGGCATCATCGTGGTCGGTGCGATGGTGCAGATCACGCTGCCCGATCTCACGGTCCAGATCCTGGCTGCCGTGGCCGTGCTGCTGGCGAGCATCAACATCTTCGGCGGGTTCGCGGTCACGCGGCGCATGCTCGCGATGTTCCAGAAGGGTGAGAGCCGATGACCGCCGTCGCCGGACAGGTGGCGGGCGCCGCCTACATCGTCGCCGCACTGCTGTTCATCCTCAGCCTCGCCGGACTCAGCAAGCACGAGACCAGTCGCCGCGGCGTGACGTTCGGCATCGTCGGCATGGCGATCGCCCTCATCGCCACGGTGTGGGTGACGGCCGCCGGCGCGTGGGGTGCTTCGACAGGCTCAGCAACCGAGGGAACGGACTCGTCGGCGGGCAGCGCGGCGACGACCGGGCTCGTGCTCCTCGTCGTCGCGGTCGTCGTCGGCGGGGCGATCGGCCTCTGGCGCGCGCGGGTGGTCGAGATGACCGGGATGCCGGAGCTCATCGCGCTGCTGCATTCCTTCGTCGGTCTCGCTGCCGTGCTCGTCGGGTGGAATGGCGCGCTGTACGACACCGGCCTCGAGGGTGCGCTTGCCGACATCCATCACGCCGAAGTGTTCATCGGCGTCTTCATCGGCGGCGTGACCTTCACCGGATCCATCGTCGCGTTTCTGAAGCTGTCGGGTCGCATCTCGTCGAAGCCGCTCATGCTGCCGGGGAAGAACGCGCTCAATGTCGGCGCCCTCGTCGCGTTCCTCGTCCTGACGGTCTGGTACGTCATCACGCCCGAGCTCTGGCTGCTCGTGCTCGTCACGGCGCTGGCGCTCGCGCTCGGCTGGCACCTCGTCGCCTCGATCGGCGGCGGCGACATGCCCGTCGTCGTCTCGATGCTCAACAGCTACTCCGGCTGGGCGGCTGCGGCGGCAGGGTTCCTGCTCGACAACGACCTGCTGATCGTGACGGGCGCGCTCGTCGGGTCGTCGGGTGCGTACCTGAGTTACATCATGTGCAAGGCGATGAACCGGTCGTTCCTCTCGGTCATCGCCGGCGGCTTCGGCATCGAGGCGCCGGCCGGCGGCGAGCAGGACTACGGCGAGCACCGCGAGATCGATGCCGAGGGCGCGGCCGACCTGCTCGCCGGCGCGTCGACCGTCGTGATCACGCCGGGCTACGGCATGGCCGTCGCCCAGGCGCAGCACGGCGTGGCCGACCTCGTGCAGAAGCTGCGCGAGCGCGGCGTCGACGTGCGGTTCGGCATCCATCCGGTCGCCGGCCGCCTGCCCGGCCATATGAACGTGCTCCTGGCCGAGGCCAAGGTGCCGTACGACATCGTGCTCGAGATGGACGAGATCAACGACGACCTGTCGGCCGCCGACGTCGTGCTCGTGATCGGCGCGAACGACACCGTCAATCCGGCCGCGGCGGAGGATCCCGGCAGCCCGATCGCCGGGATGCCGGTGCTGCGGGTCTGGGAGGCCCAGAATGTCATCGTCTTCAAACGATCGATGGCATCCGGATATGCGGGCGTGCAGAATCCGCTGTTCTACCGCGACAACACTCAGATGCTGTTCGGAGATGCGAAAGAGAAAGTCGAGGAGATTCTCTTCCAACTCTCACGCACGTCGGAACTGCGCTGAATCGTCGTGAAAAGGCCGCGAGGCGGCGTGCGTCAGTGCGCCGCCTCGTAGGCTTCGAGAACGGTTGCCGGAACCCGACCCCGCTCGGAAACCTGATAGCCGTTCTGCTTCGCCCATTCGCGGACGGCGCTGAAGTCCTGCTGCCCGCTGCGGCGGCGCTTTCGCCCGGCCGATGCGGCACTGGATGCCGCACGGGACGATGAAACCGAACGTGCGGCTTTCGTGTAACGCTCGAGACTGGTGCGCAGCGCTGCAGCATTCTCTTCGGTGAGGTCGATCTCGTATGCGACACCGTCGAGGGAGAACAGCACTGTCTCGCCTTCGCCGGCTTCCAAAAGGGTTCCGTCGATGTCATCGACGAGCTGGTGAACGATTCTTCGGGCCATGCTGGAACAATATCCGCAATTGTCGCCCCCGCCCAGGCGATATTCCCATTATGGAGAATTCCCTCATCAAGCATTCATGATCCGCCGCCGAATTTGGATGATTCGCGATGTCCGCGGCATTCCGTTTCACCTCGCCCGCACCGTGATCGGACGAGGTCGGGCGGAGGTCAGGGAAGAAGGCCGGCGCGACGCGCCGTCACGACTGCCGCATGACGGGTGGAGGCATCCAGTTTCGCCATCGCGGACTGCAGGTACGACTTGACGGTGCCTTCTTTGAGATCGAGGGTCGCGGCGATCTCCGCGTTGGTCGCGCCGAGCGCGGCGCAGGCGAGCACATCGATCTCGCGCGGGGACAGCCGGACGTCCAGTTCCAGCGGTGGTTCGCTGCTGTCCTGCGAGAGGGCGGCCACACGGTGCTCCAGGCGTGCCAATCGCGCGCGCAGCGCCGGGTCGTCGACGACGGCGGCGATGCTGCGCAGCTCGGCGTACGTCTCGCGCAGCTCTTCCCGCGTGGTGGCGGGCATCGCGGCAGGTCCCGCCGGCGAGGGGGAGAGGGTGAGTCGGCGCTGCACCTCGTCACGGATGCGCAGCTCGCTCGACAGCTCTTCGGCGACGGCGAACGCGGGCCGGGCGACGACGTCGCCGACCGGCGACTCTGCCCACGACCCGCAGTAGATGACTCCTCGCGCACGGTTGCCCACCATCACGGGAACAGCGAACAGGGTGGCGATGCCTTCGCCGAGCACGGCACGGTCGTAGTCGTGCGTGATGCTGCGCGACGATCCGTAGTCCACCGCGAGACGAGGGCGCTTCTCGACGAGCGCGCGCCCACCGAGTCCGCGCGAGGCCTCCACGACCAGACCCTCGAGCGAGCGAGTGCGGGCACCGTGGATCGAGGTGACGTGGATCGCGTCGCCGCGCGCGAGCCCACCGAAGCCCACCGGGAAGCGCGTGCGGCGCACCAGCTCGGCGACCGCCAGGTCCAGGGCCTGCGCATCACCCTGAGCAGTGCCGAGGGCATCACCGGCCGGGCCGACGACGCCCGCGCGAGCGGGGTTCGGCGCACGATGTGGGAGGGACGCGCCCACGAGTACCTGCTTCCGGGGTGACGGCGTCCTCGCCGCCATTCGTAGGCCGACTTTACCACCGGCAGATGCGGGGCCCGGGTGGCTGGTCCACCAGGGCCCCGCGGCGAGCGGGCGGCCTACACGCCCGCCGCCGGCTTTGTGTCGGACGGGTGGGGCGGGCCGCCCGCGTCCGGGTTTGTTCGAGTGTCTGAAGCGTTCCGTCTCGCTTGTTCCTCGCTCGTTCAACCACCGGCCTGATCCGGCGCCTGCGGAACGCTCGGGCCCTGCTCAAGGTCGACGAGGAACCGCTTCATCTCGGGCCGCCCGCCGTAGTCGCCGAGCGAGCCGTCGGCGCGCACGACGCGGTGCACCGGAACGACGACAGAGAAAGGAGTGGTCGCGCACGCCGTGCCGACCGCGCGGGCGGCACGCGGAATGCCGGCTGAGATGGCCACTTCGCCGTAGCTCGCCGTCTCGCCGTACGGGATGTCGCACACGGCGTCGAGAGCCGCGCGCGTGAAGCCGCGCACCAGGCGCCAGTCCAGCGGCAGGTCGAACTCACGGCGGTCGCCGGCGAAGTACTCGTCCAGCTGTACCCCCGCCAGCTCGAACAGGCCCGCCGCGTCGACGTCCTCATCGGACGCAGAACCCGGCTCCGCACTCTCATCCGGGACCGGCAGCGCGCGCAGGCGCAGCGCGACCCGCTCGATCTCGGCGTGCAGGGGGCCGTCGAAGGGATGGAGGGTCACGATGCCGTCGGCTGTCGTGACGATGAGGATGTCGCCGATCGGCGACGGGTGGACGCGATAACGGGGGGAGTCCTCGGGTGTCATGCGACCATCCTGGCGCGCAGCGCCGACCCGGAGGCCGGTGCAGGCGACGATCTGTGGGAAGCCTCGCGCGGTCCGGCGTTGGGGAGGAACCGCCGATGCCGTGGCTGATCCGGCCGGGTCCAATACCGCGAAACTCAGGTCCATTGCAAGTGCCCGGCGGCGACCGCCTTTAGGGTGGCACGTGTGTGGCGAGCAGAACGGAGCGCCGTGCTGGGCTCAGAAGACGCCGAGCGCGGGCATGACGTGACCCCGGGCGATCTGGGTCTCGCCGAACCCGACGTCACTGTCGTGCACGTCGCGGAGTCCGAGCGCGACCGGCTCCGCCAGCAGTCCGCCGCCCTGGGTGGCAGGTCGACCCTGCTGCACTTCGCCGATGGCCAGGACGCCTCGATCGAGATCACCAAAGCGCACCCCGGCAGCCTGCCGCAGTTCATCACCGGTCGTTCGACGCTCCTCTCGAACCTCTTCCGCGACGAGGTCGCGCTGCGCAACGCCCGGCTGGCCGCCGAGCGCATCACCGCGAAGGATCAGGAGCTCCGCACGACGAGGGGCCTCGATACCGTGCGGCTCGCTGTGGGCCTCGCGACCTGGCGTGTCGGAGGGATCGGCTGGAGCGCACCGGTGCTGCTGCGTCCGCTCGCCATCCGACGCCATCACGGTGACTTCGAGCTCAAGCTGCACGGGACGTTCTCGGTCAACCCCGAGCTCATCCGTGCGATGCGCACCCACTTCGGCATCATCATCGACGCCGGCGGCCTCGCCGCCCTCGCGTATGACAACGGCGTGTTCAAACCGCAGCCGGTGATCGACCACATCCGTGCGCTGACGGCGAGAAGCGAGACCTTCGCGGTGAAGCCGCGACTGCTGGTGTCGAGCTTCGCCGACGTCGGCGGCGACATGGCCCTCGACGCCTCCAACCTCGACCACCGCGTGCTCAACGCCCTGGCCGGCCACGTCTCCGACCGCGAGTCGCTGACGCTCCACCGCCGCGGACCGGTGCCGACGAGCCCCGACGAGCGTCCGCCGGCCGCCGACATGCTGCTGCTCGACGCAGACTCCGAGCAGGAGCGCGTGCTGGCCCGGGTGACCGACGGACAGTCGCTCGTCGTCCACACGCTGCCCGGCACCGGCGGCACCCAGACCGTGATCAACGCCATCGGCGCGCTCGTGCGGGACGGCAAGCGGGTGCTGGTGGTGAGCGCTCGCCGCTCGACGCTCGACGGCGTGCGCCACCGGCTCGCCGGCATCGGGCTCCCGGGCCTCGCGGTCTCGCCCGACCGCCTGCAGCGCGATCTCATCCGTGCCATCGGCCGCAACGAGAAGGCCCAGGCGCCGAAGGTCTCAGACATCGACGACGCGCTGGTGCGCCTGCGGGGAGTCCTCCGTGACTACCGCTCGGCCGTGACGGCGCGGCATCCGTCATTCGGGGTGTCCGTCCTCGACATCCTCCGTGAGCTCGCCCGGCTCGCCGAGGAGGGCGGGACGCCGGTGACCGAAGCTCGCTTCGACGGGGAGGCGCTCGCCCGTCTGGCCACGACGCGACAGGATGCCGCAGCCAAGCTGGCCGCGGCGGCCCGGCTCGGCGAGTTCCGGTTCGGCCCCGACGACTCGCCCTGGTACGGCGTCACGTTCACGACCGTCGAAGCGGCACACGGCGCCCACGCGCTCGCCCGCAAGCTGCACCGCAGCGACGTGCCGACCCTCCTCGAGCGCGGCTACGAGCTCATCGCGCAGACGCGCATGCGTCCGTTCCAGACGATCGCAGAACTCGGTGTGTACCTGCGCCTGCTGCGCGGCATCCGGGACTCGCTCGATCGGTTCAGCCTCACCGTCTTCGAACGGCCGCTGGGAGAGCTGATCCAGGCGCACGCGCCGCGGCGCGACGCACCCGACATGACCGGGGCCAACCGTCGCCGGCTGCGTCGGCTGTCGCGCGAGTATCTGCGTCCCGGTGTGCACGTGCCCGACATGTACGAGGCGCTCGTGCGCATCCAGCAGCAGCGCACCGAATGGCAGCGGTACGTCGAAGCCGGGGTCACGCCCGAGGTGCCGCTCGGCCTCGCCGACGTGCAGGTCGCGTGGCAGCGCGTCGACGCCGAGCTCGGCGAACTCGACGCCGCGCTCGGCCGCAACGACCCCGACCGGCTCGCCACGATGCCCGTGAAGCACCTCGTGCGCACGCTCGCCGGCCTCGCCGCCGACTCGGACGTGTTCGACAACCTCAAGGAGCGCGCGACGTTGCGCACCGAGCTCGCCGCGATGGGCCTGGAGCCCCTCCTGCTCGAGCTGTCGGTGCGGCACGTTCCCGAGGACGAGGTGGCGGCCGAGCTCGAGTACGCGTGGTGGCAGTCCGCGCTCGAGCTGCTGCTGCGCACGGACCGCGCCGTTCTCGGTGCCAACACCGCCGTCGTGGACCGCCTCGAGCGCGACTTCCGGCTGGTCGATGAAGCGCATGCCGCGGCATCCGGTCCCCTCCTCGCCGCGCAGCTGGCCACGCAGTGGCGCATCGGCATCGTCGACCACAAGGACGAGGCCGACGGACTGAAGCAGGCGCTCAAGCGCGGCGCGATCACCGCCGCCGAGCTCGCCGCCGTAGCACCGTCGCTCTCGCGAACGCTCGCGCCGGTGTGGCTGGCCTCGCCGTACGAGGTGCCCCGGATCCCCGACGCCGTCGCGTTCGACGTGGTGATTCTGGCGGATGCCGGAGCCCTGTGCCTGGCCGAGGCAGCGCCCGCGCTCCGCAGGGGCGGGCAGATCGTGGCGTTCGGCGATCCGGTCACGCAGAAGCCGACGCCGTTCCGGGTGGCCGCAGGCTCGCCGGTGTCGGCTGCCGTCACGCCGCCGCAGACCAACGGGACCGGCCCCTCTGCCTCAGCCTCAGCCTCCGCCGACGATTCCGCCGACGACGAGGTGCCCTTCGATTCGGCGAGCGTCTTCGAGCGGCTCGCCGAGCTGCTGCCGGTCGAGACGCTGACCCGCAGTTATCGCGCCGGCGGCGAAGACCTCGCGGCCCTCGTCAACGACGCGTTCTACGGCGGCGAGCTCGTGTCGCTCCCGTGGGCCGGGTCGTACCTGGGCCGCGGCAGCCTGACGGTCGACTACGTCGAGGGCGGCCACGGCACCCCTGACGCCGTCACCGGCGCTGTCGAGAGCCCGGACTCCGAGGTCGCGCGCGTCGTGACCCTCGTGGTCGAGCACGCGGTCAACCGGGGGAGCGAATCGCTGATGGTCGTGACCGCATCGGCGCGTCACGCCGAGCGGATCCGCGGAGCCGTCGAGGCCGCCTTCGCCGGGCGCTCAGATGTCGCCGACTTCGTCTCCCGCGACACCGCTGAGCCGTTCGCCGTGCTGACCCTCGAGGAGTCGGTCGCCGAGAGCCGCGATCGCGTCGTCTTCTCCCTCGGCTTCGGCCTCACCAAGCACGGCCGCGTGCTGAGCGACTTCGGCGACCTCTCGTCGCCCGACGGGGAGCGGCTGCTGACGGTAGGCATGACGCGCGCGCGCCGCTCGATGGTGATCGTGTCGTCGATCCGGCCCTCGGCCTTCGACGATGGGCGCCTGGAGTACGGCGCCGCGACGCTCATGACGATCCTCGGCGGCATCGCCGCGCGCTCGCGGGAGGCGCGGCTCGAAGATCTCGCCGATCCGCTGACCCGGGGCCTGGCCCGCGAGCTTCGCCGCGCCGGCCTCTCCGTCGACGTGCACTACCGCGGCCTGCTGCCGCTCGTCGCGCAGTACGACGGCAAGGCTGTGGTGGTCGAGAGCGACCCCGAGACGATCGGCGAATCGCTGCGCGAGTCACTGCGCCTGCGTCCGCAGATCCTGCGCCGCCTGGGCTGGCATTACGTGCGCGTGCACTCGTTCGACCTCTACCGCGACCCCGCCGACGTCGCGCAGCGCATCGCCGCGATGCTCGGCGTGCCGCCCGACGCGCCCCGGGTCGACAACGAGACCCAGCCGATCGATGTCGTCGAGTGACCGTCAGCGCATCGAGCGGGTCAAGGGCTCACGCCGCGCGAAGCTGACGCCCGCGCCCGGCACGAGCGCCGAGCCCGTCCCTGCTGATGAGACGACGGATGCCGCGGCCGCGGCCCCCGACGCGACTTCAGGGTCGTCAGGGCCGAACGACGAGCGCCTACGCCGCGACGTTCCGCCGCACTACTGACCGGCGCTGTGCGCGCCCCCCGGCGAGTCGCCCCGGGGATCCGCGCCGCCAGATCCGCGAGAGTGCACTGGGTGGACGAGGGGTAGGGGAGTTGCCTAGCTCTCGGCCACCAGCTGCACCCTCGCGGGAACGGGCGTCAGGACCTCGAGGTGCTCTGCGCCTCGAGGATGTCGCGGATCTGTACCAGGATCTCCTGCTCGGTAGGAAGCTTCGGCTCCTCGTCGGCGGGCGTGATCCCGGCCTTGGCGGCCGCCCGCTCCTTCAGGACGTTCATCGGGTGCACGAAGACGAAGTAGACGACGATCGCGACCGCCAGGAAGGCGATGATCGCGTTGATCAGGTCGCTGATCGGGAACGTCACCGGTCCCCAGAGACCGTTCACCGTGATGCCGATGGTGCCGTTCTTATCCGGCTTCCAGACGAGGGCGATGAGCGGGTTGATGATGCTCGAGACGATCGCGTTCACCACCGCGGTGAACGCCGCGCCGATGACCACCGCGACCGCGAGGTCGATGACGTTGCCGCGCAGGATGAACTCTTTGAAGCCCTTGATCACGGATACCCCCCTGGGTGTCGACCCGCGCCGGGGGCGCCGGACGATCAGGATCCGGACGGCGCGGGTGAGGCCTTCGCCTCGGACTTCGATGATGTCGAAGTCGACGAGGAGGCGCCAGTCGAGGCATCCTTCGCGCCGCTCGTGCCGGCGTCGGCGGTCTTCGCGCCGGCGCGCGAGTCGGTGCGGTAGAAGCCCGAGCCGTTGAACGTCACGCCGATGGAGCCGTACTCCTTGCGCAGGACGCCGCCGCACTCGGGGCATTCGGTGAGGGTCGGATCGGCGAAGGACTGCACCGCGTCGAAGCGGTGACCGCATTCCTTGCAGGCGTACGCGTAGGTGGGCATGGCTCTCTCGGTGGGTGTCAGCGCCGGGTGGGCGCGAGGGTGATGGTGCGCGTGGGCGTGACGACGCCGGTGACGCGCTGATCGAGTTCGTCGCTCGGGACCTCATCGACGAACTCGGAGTCGAAGACGACGGCGTACACGGGCGGGCAGCGCTCCATGGACCCGAGGGTCTTGTCGTAGAAGCCGCGCCCCCATCCGAGTCGCATGCCGGTGCGGTCGACCGACGCTGCCGGGATGATCAGCAGGTCCACGTCGTTCACGGCGATCGGTCCCAGCAGTTCGCCGACGGGTTCGGGGAGCCCGAACATGCCCTCCGCGATATCGCCCTCTGGCGTGGCGACCGCCCAGTCGAGCAGGCCGTCGGTGCGCGTCACCGGAAGGAGCACGCGGATGCCGCGGGCCACGGCATCCGTCACGAAGGAGCGTGTGCCCGGCTCGGTGGTGGTCGACAGGAAGCAGGAGATCGACTGCGCGCCGTGCTCGGCGACGAGGGCGTCGAGCTGAGTGCGGACACCGGCCTCGGCGAGTTCGCGCGCCTGGGGGGTGATCAGCTGGCGGCGCTCGCGGAGCTCTGCGCGCAGGGCGCGCTTGGCATCGGCGATGGCGTCGGGCATGTGTCGATTCTACGGCGCGCCGCTCCACTCCCGGTCGTGTACGAAATCGGCCCAGGGGACGTGCCGTCTAGACTCGGGGAATGCCTCATTCTCCGATCAAGGCCGTCATTCCGGCCGCCGGTCTCGGCACCCGCTTCCTTCCTGCTACGAAGGCGATGCCCAAAGAGATGCTCCCAGTCGTCGACAAGCCGGCGATCCAGTACGTGGTCGAAGAGGCCGCGAAAGCCGGCATCGACGACATCCTCGTGATCATCGGCCGTAACAAGAACGCGATCTCGAACCACTTCGACTCGGTGCCCGAGCTCGAGGAGAAGCTGAAGGACAAGGGCGACACCGACCGCCTCCACCGCGTGCTGGAGTCGAGCGATCTGGCTGACATCCACTTCGTGCGCCAGGGTGAGCCCAAGGGCCTCGGGCACGCCGTGCTGCGTGCCAAGGCGCACGTCGGCAACTCGTCGTTCGCCGTCCTGCTCGGTGACGACCTGATCGACGAGCGCGATGAGCTGCTCACCACGATGATCGCGGAGCACGAGCGCACCGGCGCCGCCATCATCGCGCTCATGGAGGTCGATCCCGCGCACATCAACCTCTACGGCGTCGCCTCGGTCGAATCGACCGATGGCAACGGCGTCGTCAAGGTCAACGGCCTCGTCGAGAAGCCCAACGCCGAGGACGCGCCCTCGAACCTCGCCGTGATCGGCCGCTACGTGCTGTCGCCGAACGTGTTCGAGATCCTCGAGCGCACCGAGCCCGGCAAGGGCGGCGAGATCCAGCTCACCGACGCGTTGCAGGAACTGGCGGCCGACCCCGACGGCCCGGGCGTCTACGGCGTGGTTTTCCGTGGCCGTCGCTACGACACCGGCGATAGGGTGGACTACATCAAGGCCATCGTGCAGCTGGCGGCGGATCGCGACGATCTCGGCCCCGCACTGCGTCCCTGGTTCAAGGAGTTCGCGGCGACCCTCTGATCTTCGGATCCGACGCCGCCCGTTCGAGGGAGTCTCGTGGATCTGTCGGCTCCTCGCAGGCACGGGTCGGTGGCCATCCGGCTCGTGAAGCAGCGCGACGCGCGCGTGCTGCAGAACGAGCTGCTGTCCAATCGCGGCTGGTTGCGCCCGTGGGAGGCGACCAGCCCGGACGGGCCCGTCTCCTTCGACATGCGGATGGGCGTCCGTCGGCTGCTCCAGCAGTATCGCGACGGCGCCGGCGTGCCGTTCGTCATGGAGTCCGACGGTGAGATCGCCGGCCAGCTGAACGTGTGGGGCATCGCGCGCGGCTCGCTCGCGTCGGCCACGATCGGCTACTGGGTGAGCGAGCGGTTCGCGGGCCGGGGCATCACGCCGACCGCTGTGGCGCTCGCGACCGACATCTGCTTCTCGGAACTGCGGCTGCACCGCATGGAGATCTGCATCCGCCCCGAGAACCGCGCCAGCCTTCGTGTCGTCGAGAAGCTCGGCTTCCGCTACGAGGGCCTGCGGCGTCGCTTCATCCACATCGACGGCGACTGGCGCGACCACTACGCCTTCGCCCTCGTCCGCGAGGATGTGCCGGAGGGCGTGCTGCAGCGCTGGATCTCGGGCCGCGCCCCGCAGGATGCGGCCACGGTGCCGCCCGCCGACCGCCTGCACGCCTAGAACTTGGCGTCTGCTAGATGCCGCCGACGCTGGGGTACCAGTCCGGCCGGCGCTCATCCACGTGGAACCGTGCGTAGTAGTCGCCGTGCTCTTCAAAGAAGCGCTCGTACTTGTCCATCTTCTCGGGGTCCAGTTCGACGCCGAGGCCTGGCCCTGTGGGCACCGCGATGCTGCCGTCGACATAGCGCATCAGACCGCCGGCGATGATGTCGTCCTCGAGGTAGTGGTAGTGGGCGTCGCCGGCGGTGGTCATCTCGGGAATCGTGCTCGCCGTGTGCAGCATCGACGCCAGCTCGACGCCGAACTCGCACCCTGAGTGCATCGCGACGCCCAGCCCGAACGTGCGGCAGACCGCCGCGAGCTCCTTCACGCCGCGGGGACCCTCCCAGTAATGGATGTCGGTCAGGACGACGTCGACAGCGCCGAGGCGGATGCCGGGGGCGAGGTCGTCGAAGCGCGCCGGGTACATGTTGGTCGCGATCGGCAGGCGCACCTGTTCGCGCACGGCCGCGTTGCCCGTGAGGCCCCACGCCGGATCCTCGTAGTACTCGGGGGCGACGGCCTCCAAGCGTCGACCCATCCGCACGGCGGTGGGAACCGACCAGACGCCGTTCGGGTCGATGCGGAGCCGGTAGTCGGGGCCGAGCCGGTCGCGGCAGAGCTCGAGGACGCGCACCTCCTCCTCGGGCGCGAGCACCCCCGCCTTGAGCTTCATCGCGCTCACGCCGAGGGTCTCGGTGAGCTCCTCGCAGAGGTCGACCATGTCCTCGGCGCGTGCGTCGTCGCCCCCGCCCGGGCGGTCGTAGCGCCAGAACAGATAGGCGATGAACGGGACCTCGTCCCGCAGTCGGCCGCCTAGCAGGTCGCTGAGCGGCCGCCCGATCGCCTTCCCCTGGATGTCGAGGCAGGCCATCTCGATGGCGGCATAGAGTCGCGCGTTCGACATGTAGTAGATCGAGCGCAGCACCTTCAGCTTGATCACCTCGAGCTGGAACGGGTCGAGCCCGATGACGCGCGGCTTGAGCTTGAGGAGGGCGCCGCGCTGGTCGCCGCCGCCCACCTCACCGAGACCCACGATGCCCTCATCGGTGACGAGCTCGATGATCGTCCGCATGAAGTAGCCCGGATGCACCCCGGTCGAATGGCGCAGCTGGGCGTTGGTCGGGATGGCGACGGTGCGAGCCCGCAGATCGACGATGCGCATGCGGGGATCCTAGCCGAGGATCATCGGGTTGTCTTGTTCAGTGCAACGTGTGTATTGTCTGCTGCAACAGGCTTGCAGTGATGACAGAGCCGGATGACCAAGGATGCTCATGACGAACCCGTACGAATACGCCGTCTCTGTGCCGGAGCTCATCGAGCGCTACCGTGCCACCTATTCGGGGGCGGTCTACGACGTGCTCGACGCTATGGGCTATCCGTACCAGGCGCTCGCGAGCGACATCAAGCCGGTCGACAACCGTTGGGTGATCGCGGGCCCTGCCTTCACCCTGAAGGGGATCCCGGAGCCCACGGGCGACGAGCGACTGCGTGCGCGCCGCATCCACATGTTCGAGGCGATGAAGGAGGTCGGGGTCCCGATCATCGACGTGCGCGATTGCAGCTTCGATATGCAGGCCGCGCACTACGGTGAGATGAACGCGACGGTCGGGGCGTCCTGCGGTGTCATCGGCGCCCTCGTCGACGGAGGCTCGCGGGACACGCGCTTCCTGCTGGAACGGGACTTCCCGGTGTTCGCCCGGTACCTGACGCCGGTCGAGGCGGTCAAGCGCTGGAGCTACTACGACTGGCAGCTGACCATCGCGCTGCGCGGAGCCCTTACCAGCATCGTCGTCGTCTCGCCGGGCGACTTCGTCATGGGCGATCTCGACGGCGTCGTCGTGATCCCCCGCGACATCGTCGTCGAGGTGCTCGAGAAGACCGAGGAGCTGATCCGTCACGAGGACCAGGTGCGCGAGGAGTTCAACGACGGCGAGGACCCCGTCGAGGTCTACCGACGCCATGGTCGCCTCTGACCCGGATCCGATAGCCTCGCGAACGTCGGGGAGAGGAGCCGCGGGTGTTCGACCTCATGGGGATGCGGGCGCTGCTGACGGGCGCGACGAGCGGCCTCGGCGCGGCGATCGCCGACGCGATGGAGGCCCACGGCGCGGACGTGCTACGGCACGGACTGGAGCAGGCCGACCCGGGATTCGATCTGGACCTCGGTCTGCCCGGCGCGGCGGCGCAGCTCGCCGAGCGCGCGCTGGCAGCAGGACCGGTCGACATCGTCGTGCTCTCGGCGTCGCTGCAGATTCGCGCCCGCTGGGAGACGCTCTCCGCCGATGACGTGGAGCGGCAGCTGCGCGTGAACGTCATGGCGGGATTCGAGCTGCTCCAGGCGCTCGTGCCCGGCATGCAGGCGCGGGGCTTCGGGCGCGTACTGTCCATCGGCAGCGTGCAGCTGGCGCGCCCGCACCCCGACATGGCCGCCTACGCCGCCTCCAAGGCCGCCTTCGCGAGCATCATCCGCAATCTCGCGGGTCAGGTCGCTGCGTCAGGTGTCACCGTCAACACGCTCTCGCCCGGCGTCGTGCGCACGCCGCGGAACGTCGACGCGCTCGCCGACGAATCGTATCGACAGCGCGTGCTCTCCGGCATCCCGGCCGGGCGGATCGGCGAGCCCGGCGACTTCGTCGCAGCGGCCCTGTTGCTCTGCTCGCGCGAGGGCGGCTACATCACCGGACAGGACCTGCTCGTCGACGGAGGGATGTCGCTCTGAGCGCCTCGTCCGCCGGTCAGCGCCCGAGCGCGTCGCTGACGGCTCGTGCGATGCGGGTTACCTCGTTGCCGAGACGGTCGATCTCCGGCTCGATCCGGTAGTCAGGACCCGAGAGAGTGATCGCCGCGATCGGGTTCCCCTCGGCATCCACGATCGCCGAGGCCAGGCGCGTGACGTCGTCGTGCCGGTCGACCGCCGCCCAGCCGCGCTCCACCGCTTCGTCGACGTCGGCGCGCAGCTGCGCCACGTCGATCGGCTCCTGCCGCGCGACGGCATCCGCTTCGAGCGTCGCGATCAGCTGATCGCGGCTGTCCGCGTCGAGCGCGGCGAGAACGGCGCGGCCCATCGCCGTGCGGTGCATCGGCAGGCGCGAGCCCACTGCGCTGCGTACGCGGATAGACCGGTCGGGCTGCTCCTGGGCGATGAAGACCACGAAGCTCTCTTCGAGGATCGCTAGGTGCACCGTCTCCTGCGTGATGTCGCGAAGTTCGGCGAGGAACGGCTGAGCGACGCTGCTGAGTTCATCGCGCCGCGAGCGGTACTCGCGAGCGAGCCACAGGCAGCGGCTGCCGAGCACGAATCGCCGGTCGGCGCTGCGCTGCTGGACGTAGCTCATCTGCCGCAGGGTGGCCAGCAGACGGGATACCGTGCCCTTGTCGATCTCGGCACGCGCGGCAACCTCGGTGACCCCGATGCCCTCGGGAGCCTCGGCCACGATCTCGAGGATCGTCAGACCGCGGACGAGTGTGCGTGCGGCGGATGCGCCGGCTTCCGTCGTTGCGGGCATGGTGACTCCCTTGTCCTTCCTGGACCATACTGCGCTTTCCTGCTTGACATCGGCCGGAGAAGTGCGCATCCTGGTATCTCACTCTACACAACTGTGTTGTGCAAGATGCAACATCTCAATGACGAGGCGCAGATGACCATGACGATCGAACGCACCGAGCGCGGGACGTCGTCCCCGCCTGCCGCGGTTCGCCGCCGGCCGAAGCGCAGCAAGCTCGAGCGGATCGACAGCCTCTACGGGTACGCCTTCGTCGCGCCGGTGGTGCTCGGCTTCCTGGTGTTCGTGGCGCTCCCGATCTTGGGGGTCTTCGCCTTCAGCCTGCAGGACTACAACACCCTCTCGGGGCGCAGCAGCTTCGTCGGTGTGGACAACTACGTCGACCTCGCCACGAACGGCGTCTTCGCGCGGGTGCTGGGCAACACGGCGATCTTCTCGGCGTTCGTCATCCCGGCCAGCATCCTGCTCGGCCTCGCCCTGGCGGTGATGGTGAATCAGCGCATGCGCGCTATCTCGATCTTCCGGACGGCCTACTTCGTGCCCGTCGTCATCTCGCTCGTGGCGTGGTCGCTCGTCTGGGATGTGCTGCTGCAGGACCAAGGCGGCATCAACGGCTGGCTGGCGATGATCGGCATCGAGGGCCCGAACTGGCTCGCCGACAAGAACGTCGCGATGACGACGATCATCATCGTGCAGGTGCTGAAGGGCGTCGGCGTCAGCATGATCCTCTTCCTCGCGGCGCTGCAGGACGTGCCGGCGGAACTGGTCGAGGCGTCGAGGATCGACGGGGCCGGCCGGTGGCAGACCTTCCGGCACGTCGTCGCACCGCTCATCACACCGACGACGTTCATGGTCGCGATCCTCGCCACCATCAATTCGCTGAAGGCCTTTGCGCAGGTGTACCTCCTCACCGAGGGAGGTCCAGAGCTATCCACGGCCATCCTCGGTTACTACATCTACGAGCAGGCGTTCAAGGCGTTCCAGGTCGGCTATGCGTCGACGGCCGCGGTGGTGCTGTTCGCGATCGTGCTCGCTCTGACCCTGTTGCAGTGGTGGTCGCGACGGAGATGGGTCTTCAATGAGTCTTGACCTGGGCTTCGACGCCGTCGTGGACGGCGCGGACAAGAGGGACGAGAAGCCCCCGGTGAAGCGCCGCCCGTGGCTGGCGAAGCTCCTGGTCTACGTGCTGATGACGCTCGTGGCCGTGCCTTTCGTCTTCCCCGTCTTCTGGATGATCTCGACGGCGCTGAAGACCTACGGCGACGTCTTCGAGAATCCGCCGGTGCTCTTCCCCGCTGATCCGCAGTGGCACAACTTCTTGACGCCCTTCACGACGAGCCCGTTCCTGCAGCAGTTCCTGAACTCGGTGTACATCGCGGCGGTCACGACGCTCGGCGTCCTGGCGGTGTCATCTCTCGCGGGATACGCGTTCGCCCGCATCCAGTTCCGCGGGCGCAACTTCCTCTTCATCCTGCTGCTGAGCGCGCTGCTCGTGCCGCCGGAGGTCACGATCCTCCCGCTGTTCCGGATCGTGTCCGCCTTCGGATGGATCGACACGCACCTCTCGCTCATCGTGCCCTCGATCTTCGGTGTGCCGGCGGTGCTCGGCGTCTTCCTGATGCGGCAGTTCTTCCTCAGCATGCCCGTCGAACTCGAGCAGGCCGGTCGCGTCGACGGGCTCGGGCGCTTCGGGATCTTCGCACGCATCGCGCTGCCGCTGGCGAAGGCGCCCCTGGCCGCACTTGCCATCCTGACGTTCCTCAACAGCTGGAACGACTTCCTCGAGCCGCTCGTCTTCCTCCGCACCCGCGAGCTGTGGACGGTTCCCATCGCACTGCAGTCCTTCACCGACCCGATCACCGGCATCCCGATCTGGAACGTCCAGATGGCGGCGACCACCCTCAGCGTCGTGCCCGTCCTCCTCGTCTTCTTCGTCGCGCAGCGCCAGTTCGTCCAGGGCATCGCAGGCACGGGGATCAAGTAGCACCATCGCCGGCGAGGCAGCCGGCGCCCTCACCAGGAAGGAACCACTCATGCGCAAGACACAGCACGCTGCCATCGCCGCACTGACGCTCGCCGCGCTCGCGCTGGCGGGATGCACCGCGGCTCCCGCCGAACCCGACGACGCCGAAGACGCCGAGCCGGTCGACCTCACGATGACCGTGTGGACGGCCGATGAGGCGATCATCGGGACGTTCCAGGACCTCGCCGACGAGTTCCGCGAAGACCACCCCGAGCTCGGTGAGCTCACCATCGAGACGATCCCGTTCGCGGAGTACGACGCCCAGCTGTCGATCCGCCTGAGCGGCGGCGAGGCGCCCGACCTCGGCTGGATCGTCGAGTCCGCGACGCCGGCGTGGGTGGACTCGGGTGCGCTGCTCGACATCAGCTCGTTGAAGGACGACGAAGCCTGGAACTTCGACGACATCATCCCGAACCTCTACGCGGAGCTCGAGGGTGACGACGGGGAGCTGTACGGCTACCCGTTCGCGGGCACCACGCATCCCATCATCTACAACAAGACAGCGTTCGAGCAGGCTGGCCTCCCTACACCCAACGAGCTGTTCGACTCCGGCGACTGGACCTGGGAGACGCTCCGCAGCTCGGCGAAGGCGCTCGTCGACTCCGGTGTGGTGACGTACGGTTTCGACATCCCGCAGTGGGGATACACGAGCTACGCCCTGTTCACCCCGTTCCTCAAGGGCTTCGGCGGCGCGGCGTATCCCGAGGGCACGGAGTGCGGCTACACCGATCCGAAGAGCGTCGAGACCTTCGAATTCGTGCACGGCATGATCTTCGAGGACGGCTCGTACCCGCCGCCCGGAAACACGTCGAGCTTCCCGACGGGGGACACGGGCATGTACCTCGGCGCCCCGAGCACGCTCGCGCAGCTGGCCGACTCGACCTTCGAATACGACATGGCACCGCAGCCCGAGGGTGACGTCGATTACGACCCGTTCATCGGGCAGGCATCCATGGTCGTCTTCGCCGACGGCGCCGCACCCGAGCTCGCGACGGAACTCTTCGCGTACTTCACGAGCGAGCACGGGTCCGAGACGCTGCCCTACGTCGCACCGCGCACCTCGCTGCAGACCGAGGAGTTCATCGCCAGTCTGTATCCCCAGGTGCCTGCGGAGCACGCCAAGGAGGCGCTGCTCGACACGCTCGAATACGCGAACCAGATCCCGTATCCGGTAGCTTTCCCCGAGCTCTCGACGGCGACCAAGCCGGCGCTCGACGGTGTCTGGACGGCGGATGCCGATGTGGAGTCGCAGCTGGCCGCCGTGTGCGACGCTGCAGACCCGATCCTCGAGAACCAGTAGCGACAACCCGCCCGATGGGGGCGCACCGCCCGGTGCGCCCCCATCGGCTCGTCGGAGGCGCGATGGACGTGATCGAGTGGGACTTCCGTGACCCTCGTGCGCCGCTGCGCGACATCACCGGGCACCGGCTCGAGCTGCGCGCATCCGGGGCCGGCTGGGTCAGCGATCCGCTCGTCGGCGGAGCCCTGCACTTCGATGGGGCGGACGACTTCCTCGTCATCGATGCGGCCGACGTCGGGCCGTTGCATGCCGCAGTGCGGGGTGACCAGGTGAGTGTCATCGCGCTCGTCCGTCGCGCGTCGCTGGACACCGGGTTCATCGCCGGTATGTGGCAGGAGGACGACGCCGATCCACGACGTCAATACGGCCTCTTCGTCAGCCTGCCGACCTACGGCGGCGCCCAGCAGGCCGTCGGACATGTGTCGGCCGACGGAGGTCCGAGCCCGGGGCTTCCCTACAGCCGTGACTACGCCGCCAGCGCACGCATGATCGCGCCGGGTCAGTGGCGCGTCGTCGGATTCAGCTACGACGGCGCCGCCATCGCGGCGTACTTGGACGGCGTCGCCGACCCGCGTCCGCGATTCCAGGAGGTCGGCCCGCCGTCGGGCCAAGCGCGCGAGTACCGGAAGAACCCCTACGACTTCCCCGGCGGACTCAACCGGCGGACAATCTCGGACTTCACCGTCGGCGCGGTTCTGCTGAGAGGAGGCATGGGGAATCATTTCGCGGGTGACATCGCGCGGGTCCGCGTCGTCACCGAGGCGGTGGACGCGCGCGGGATGCTCGACCTCGCCGCGGAATGGACGCCGGCGCACAGCCCCCTCGTGCGGGTGGACCTGTTTCGTCCGGAGGGTCCGGTCGCCGCCCACGAGGGCGGCGGAGACGGCGAGGCGTGGCCGGCCGAGGCGCTGGGTCTCGTGGACGACGGCGCGGGCGCCGTCGTCACGCGGGGGCGGCTGGAGGTGCCCGCGTCCGACCTGCCGCACCGCATCACGCTGGTGCGTCTTCCGGGCCTCGCACCGGACAGGATCGCCTCCATCGACGTTGACCACGAGCGAGGCGCTGCCTCGATCGTGGTGCGTTCGGACGCCGGGTGGGAGAGCGTGACGCCCCTGCGACCGGGTGCGCAGCGCATTCGGATCCCGGGGACGCACACGGCGGAGATGCACGAGATCGCGCTTGCGGTCGGCCCCACGACACATCCCGTGGCGCTCCGGCACCTCGTGATCCGGGCGCGCTGACAGCACGGATCTGACGGCGCTGTTCGCCGGCCGGGTGTCGCCGCGGTGGCACGTGTCCGGTGATCGTGGCCGGTCATTCGGCGGATCCCGCCCGGTTGTCCGGTCGCCGAGACCGGTGAGAAACCCTGATGAGGTTGGGGGACACGCCAGCGCGTGCCGGGGGCACCGGCATCCGTCGCATACCGTGGTGTGCATGGGTGGGCAGGTGTGGGGCGGGGGAG